>NZ_JAKRFQ010000207.1 GCF_022347985.1 Photobacterium sp. OFAV2-7 | reverse complement strand
CAGTTGAGGTAGATAATCCCTATTCGATCAATTTCAATACCCCGTAAATCTATCTGCTGACTGGTCAGAATATCCAGTAGCTCGCGGGTCATACCAAGTCGGTCTTCACAATTGACTTGTAGCCTCATATCACACGCCTTCTCAATTACTTTTCTTACAAGGTGTCAGGAATTGTTGACACTGAAGAAGTGTGCGCCTTCACTGTAAACGAGTCAAGTTCGCAATGCTGCATGATGAGAGATTGAACAATAGCGGGAGGCGAGTTTGACCATTTAGTCGCCACATCGGCAATATATCTCGGGGAATATCCCGCAGTTAGGGCCGGGGGCAGGTTTAGCCATGCAGAAGAGCCCACATGGCTATTTACTTTACTGGTTACTTCGCGTCTTTCTGCTGACGAGTCAAGCGCAAGACCAAATCTTTGCGGATTTCACTTAGCTTCGGCTGCTGATCAGGCTGCCAAGGCAGCGGTCGCATCAAGCCGATCGCTTTTAGCCCTAGGCGTCCGGTCAGCAGTCCGACACCGACGCCTTGCGCCACCCGTGTCGACATCCGGCCGGCCAAATCCATCGACAACATATCCATACCGGTATCGGCAATCATCTCGCTGGCACCGGCAACGGCCATGTTGGCAAGTACCAACTTAACAAGCTTGATCCTCGACCAGTACCCCAACTCGACACCATAGACAGCCGATACCTGATCAATCAGTTTGAAGTTCCGCCAGGCCACCAGCAGCATATCGGCAACGGCCAGCGGGCTCACCGCCACCATCACTGCCGCCTCGCTGGCATATTTGGCCACCAGACGACGAGCCAGCTTATCCTGATGAGTCAGCACCATCTGATCATAAAGTTGCAGCACCTCACGGTCGTTATGTGTCGCCGCCAGTGACTGCATCCAGCGATCATAGCCGACATGATCGTCGCGAATTGCACTCTGCCGCGCCAACTTGGTACAGAATGCCTTGCCCTGACCAATGCTGTCGGCTTCCAACAGTGCCAGCGCCTGCTCCCGCTCGGACTGGCGGTGTTTCAGGCGGCGAAGCTTGAGCAACTCACTGCCAATAGCCGTAATACCGGTAGCGGCGACAGCAGCAATAATCGTGCTCCAGCCAAGTGCCAGCCAGTCGGTACTTTGGTAGGCAGTGACCACATAATCCAGCGTCTGCCAGCCAGTCATTGCTGCCGCGGCAACCAGGAGCCCCCTGAACCAGCGACCGCTGCGCTTGGGCTTACTGGTTAGTGTCTGTGCCAGTTGCTCTTCGACATCAGGCTCAGAAGCTGTATCCGGCAAGAAAGCCTCATTCTCGGCAAACTGCTGCTGGGCAGTCAGTTCCTGATCCGGTGCCGATGCAGTCTGCTCGGGCTCATCAAATAATATTTTCGCTTTATAGGGTTGAGTCATCGCAGTTTATCTCCCAACAGATATTCCAGTACTTTATCCATTCTGATGTGAGGCAAAGGCTCATCACTCTGGATGTCCAACGGACGGAAATTAACAAAATCAAAGCCGTATTGCTGCCAGTAGGCGTCATTTGGCAAACGGCGCGGCACTTCACCCGGAAACAGCATCTGTGCCTGCCCACTCAGGGTATGCCCCCTCAATGCCGGCACCTGCTGTCCCTGATGGGAAACAAATCCCGGCTCTGTGGCCTGAATCGACGACAAGCTCACGCAATCCATTTTGATCCCCTCGAACGACGCCGTCTGCCAGGCATCATTGACTATCTGCTGAAGCAGGCTAACGAGGTTGGGATGCTGCTCAGGCGTAACGTGGTCTGCCTTGGTTGCAGCAAACAACACCTTGTCGATTCGCGGTGAAAACAGCCTGCGCAACAATGAACTGCGGCCGTACTTGAAGCTCTGCATCAGCTGATCCAGCGCCTGGCGCATATCATTGAATGACTCCGGCCCGGCATTGAGCGGCTGCAGGCAGTCCACCAGAATGATTTGGCGATCAAACTTGGAGAAATGCTCACGGTAAAACGCTTTAACAACATGTTGCTGGTAGTACTTATAGCGACTTTTTAGCATCCCGAAGTTGCTATGCTCGTCGGCCTGCTGCAGTTGGGCCTCCGAATATTTATCGGCCCAGACAAACGGGAAGAACTGCAAAACCGGCGCGCCGGCCAATTCACCGGGAAGCACAAACCGCCCCGGCTGAACCCAATGCAATCCACCTTCGGCCTTGCACTTGTAAAGGTACTCGGTAAAAACAGCCGACAAGCGTTCAATCAAGGCCTCGTCAGCCGGAGCCAACGGGTCAAAGCTCTCAGCCATCTCCAGCCAGCTTCGGGCCAGTTCGCTTCGCTTGCCCTTTAACAGTTTAGCCTGCTGCTGTGACCAGCTAAGATAGTCCATTTCCAGCAAAGGCAGGTCCAGCAGCCACTCCCCCGGGTAATCGACGATATCCAGATACAGGGTCGCGGTATCCTGCAGCAATTTCATCGGCCCCTTTTGCGGCTTGTAGCGCAGTGCCAACCGGGTCTGGCTGACATCCCGCGTGGGATCCGGCCATGTCGGCGGAGACTCCAGCAGAGCATTCATTCCTTCGTCATAACCAAACCTGGGAACATGCATATCTATCTGCGGTACGCGTTTGGCGCCGAGAAGATGTCCTTCCCGCACAGCTGAAAACAAAGGAAGCCTCGGATTGGTACTCACATGAAGCAACTGATTAACAAGCGACGTTATAAAAGCCGTCTTACCCGCACGAGACAATCCCGTTACCGCCAGGCGCACATGGCGATCCAGGCTGCGGTTCACTAACTTGTTTAACTCGTTACCAATTCGATTCATATTTCTTCCTAACTCATTACTCTATAAATAGAATACCAACCCCAAAATTAACCACCGATGAATACCTTTGTCCGGGGCAGACTCAGCTCAGGGGAATAAGCAAACAGTAAAAAGCAGGCATAAGGCCTGCTTCAGGAATAACTTTTCGGCAAGGTTTCAGCACGTACTCAGAGGTTTTTAAACTCTCTGGCGACCTTGAATGCCGAAGAGGTGACATAGGCCTCCATGTGACGCAAATCCTTCTCCATGCCATCCAGCTCGGCTTCGACATTGTTTAAGATCTGCTCCGGAGAAAGCCCTGCCTGCCAAGGCTTCTGCTTGACAGTGTGTTCCCGGTAGATATATTGCTGCTCTCTGCGTTCGTCCGGCATTTTATCCAAAATCAAGCTTGCCGCGATATACGCCACGATGGCGAAGAATCCGAACCCTAGCAAGAAAGCGGAAACAGCCAGGATCCTAACCAACCAGATTTCCATACCGAAATATTCAGCAATACCCGCACAAACCCCGCTTATCTTTCCGTTCTGCGGATCTCTATACAAGGTTTTACTCATCGGCGTTGCCTCCACTGCGGTGCTTCCGCATCCAAAATCTGCTCTAGTGTTTTGATGCGCTCCTGCATCTGTTCTGCACGCATCACAAGGGTTTGCAGCTGTTCATGTTCTTCGCCAGATAGCCCCTGAGTAGCATTACGTTGACCACGGTAGTGCAGAATCAACCATAGCGGCGCAACAAAAATTAAGAACGCCATCAATGGCCATACTATCCAACCCATAAATTACCTCCATCCTCGTTTCGTGCAGAACCCAATATTGTCACTATCTTACTCTTTATCCTTGATATTTGCTTTCATACGCTCAAGTTCTTTTTCAATTTCGTCCTGCGCCTGAAGGTCGGCAAATTCCTGCTCGAGGTTTTTACCACGGCCTATGTTGTAACTATCGGCCTCGGCTTCCATTTCATCAATACGACGCTCGTATTGTTCAAACTTCGACAGGGCCTCGTCCACTTTGCCGGTATCAAGCTGACGACGTACATCTCGACGGTTACCAGCCGCCTTGTGACGGGTCACCAACGCCTGCTGACGGGCACGGGTTTCCTGCAGCTTACGCTCCAGCTCAGCCACTTCGCCGCTCAGCTTGTTGATGGTCTCTTCGACCAATTTATACTCTTCGTTTAGCGTCAGCACCACATCACTGAGTTTTTGTTTCTCGATCAATGCCGCGCGTGCCAAATCTTCACGGCCCTTCTGAAGCGCCAAGCTCGCTTTCTGCTGCCAGTCATCAATCTGTACCTGCAGCGAGTCGATACGGCGCTGAAGCTCTTTCTTGTCAGCCAGCGCACGCGCCGAAGAAGTACGAACCTCAACCAGCGTATCTTCCATTTCCTGGATAATTAGGCGGATCATTTTTTGCGGATCCTCAGCCTTATCCAGCAGTGAGTTGACGTTTGCATTGACGATATCTGCAAAGCGAGAAAAAATGCCCATAGTGAATCTCCTTAATACGTAAATCCGCGTTGGTTCCTAGGCCTACACACTAGGTTATTGTAATGTCTCTACATCCTGTACATATCAAGCACTGTGCCAACTTTTTGTTTTATATTTATCAATAGCTTAGCTTTGCAATCCATCAACCTCAATGCTATGGTGTGAACAAGTACGCCAATAGTTAGCGAGATTGACCATGCAAAAAACAGATAACCTTATCGGTGAGTCAGAATCATTTCTTGCCGTACTCGATCAGGCCTCACGCCTTGCCCCGCTTAACCGCCCTATCCTTGTTCTTGGCGAACGAGGAACAGGTAAAGAGCTTATTGCCCAGCGTATTCACTACCTGTCCAAACGCTGGGACCAGCCGTTGGTCACGCTGAACTGTGCCGCATTGAGCGAAGGGGTTATCGATTCCGAACTGTTTGGCCATGAAGCCGGCTCCTTCACTGGTGCAAAAGGTCGCCACCAGGGACGCTTCGAGCGTGCCGAGGGCGGCACCCTGTTTCTCGACGAACTGGCCACGGCACCGCTTGGCGTACAAGAAAAGCTGTTACGCGTTATCGAATACGGCGAGTACGAGCGAGTCGGCGGCAGCAGAACCTGCCAGGCCAACGTTCGCCTTATCTGTGCGACGAACGAAAACCTGCCCCAGTTGGCCGAAGAAAAAAAATTCCGCGCCGATTTGCTTGACCGGCTTGCCTTCGACATTATTCATTTACCTCCGCTTCGCGAACGTCGCGAGGATATTTTGCCGCTGGCCGAATACTATGCGGTCCGCATGTGTCGGGAACTCGACTATAGCTTCTTTGCCGGCTTCACCCAGGCCGCGAGACAGGAACTGCTCGACTACCACTGGCCGGGCAATATTCGCGAACTCAAAAACGTCATTGAGCGCTCGGTGTTTCGCCACGCGCAGGAAGGCGAGGCCGTTGATCACATCATTATCGATCCTTTTCATGCTCCCTGGCACGACAAGCCCGTCGATAAACCTGCCGAGGAACCGTCTGCGATTGCAACAACAGAAGTGGACTTTCCGCTCGACTTTCGCCAGTGGCAGCAGGATCAGGAAATCACGGTTATTCGCCAAGCCTTGGAACTGGCTAAATTTAATCAGCGAAAAGCCGCTGAGCTATTAGGTTTAAGCTACCATCAACTTAGAGGACTACTGCGCAAATACCAGCTGGTCGGCAATTCAGAGTAAGACAAAAAGTCCTTTCGGCCCCTGGCAAATGACAGCCGCACAGACAATAGCACTAAGTAATAGAAGGTTATTTTAGGAGATAGCTTGGTGACAGTGATGGATAATGTTAAATTTAGCCACTTGTTTTCAATAAAATCCTTTTCTTTATGAGCGCCTATACTCGTCTACTGCTTGCGTGCTTTGGACTGTTCAGCCTGATCGGCTGCTCGGAGCCACACCAAGACAGCAATATTCGTAGCCGCGGCTTCGTTTATTGCGGGCAAGATACGCCGACGACCTTTAACCCCCAACTTATTGATGGCGGACTGACCGCGGATACGCTGGCAGCACAGATCTACGATCGCCTGTTATTACTTGATCCGATCAGCCACCAGCCACTGCCGTCGCTTGCCCGCAGTTGGTCTGTCAGTGATGATGGCCTCGAATATACATTCAACCTGCGTAAAGGTATCGAGTTTCAGAGCACGGACTGGTTCAAGCCAACCCGCCAGCTCAATGCCCAGGATGTCGTATTCAGCTTCAAGCGTATTATTGACCCCGGCCACCCCTTCCACAAGGTCTCTGGGGGCCGCTATCCCTGGTTCGAGAGCCAGGGCTTTAGTAGCCTGGTTAATAACATCGAAGTCGTTGACTCTCATACGGTGAAGTTTACCCTTACCCGCCCGGACAATGCTTTCCTGTCTAATCTGGCGACCACCTATGCGGTTATTCATTCGCAAGAATATGCCCAGAGCCTGTTAAAAGCCGGCAAGCTGCATCAACTGGACATGAAGCCTATTGGCACCGGACCGTTTTACCTGTCGCAATATCTGCCCAACGACCTGATCCGGCTGGTCCGCCATTGGGGCTACTGGCAAGGTGCCGCCCCAATGGAGCAGGTCGTCTTTGATATCTCATCTCGCGGTACCGGTACCCTAGCGAAACTGCTTAGCAAAGAGTGCGATGTCCTCTCGTCCCCCGTAGCCAGCCAACTGCCGGTGATCAGCAATAGCGAGGAATTTGAACTTATTGCCCAGACAGGGATGAATGTGGCCTTTGTGGCACTGAATAACAGCAAATCCGAACTGAAAGATCCGCGGGTCCGCAAGGCCATCAACCTGGCCATCAATCGCGAAAATTTGCTCAATTCGGTTTACTACGGCACCGGCACCAAGGCAAAAAGCATTCTGCCGCCAATGTCCTGGGCCTATAACCACAGCAGCAAAGCATTGGATTACGATCCGGTTAAATCTCTGGC
>NZ_JAKRFQ010000020.1 GCF_022347985.1 Photobacterium sp. OFAV2-7 | reverse complement strand
TGGACGAAATGGTCAGGTTCATTAACCAATTCAAGCTGGAGCAAACTGGCTATGTCTACCTCACAGATGCCAGCGGCATGGTGCGTCTGCATAAAGACAAAAGCAAGATGGGCGGCAGTGATCTGAACCAGCTGTACGGTACCAAGGCCTCTCGCCAGCTGCTAAACAAGGATGACTTCAACGTTGCCGAAGCGACTATCAACGGCAGCGATACCCTGATTGCCACCAGCTATATCCCTTCAATGGAATGGTATGTGGTCGCCGAACTCCCCAAGGAAGAAGCCTTTGCCGGACTGAACCAGGCACGCAACCAAATCATGGTCTGGACAGCCGCTATCGCGGCAGTATTTGTCCTGATGGCGATCTGGCTCGGTAGCAACATTACCCGCCCGATCGAACGCCTTGCTGCTGTATTCAAAGACCTTGGCGAAGGTGAAGGCGATCTTCGCCACCGAATCGATATCAAAGGCAAAGATGAGATCGCCCAGCTGTCTGAAGGCTTCAACACCTTTATCGGCAAAATCCACTACTCGGTGCGTGAAGTGGCCGAAACTGGCAACTCATTGCGCAGTGCTGCAGAGTCGGTCGCTTCTCAGGCTCAGCTGACCCTGGATAACAGCCACACCCAGCGTGACCGTACGATTCAGGTCGTCACCGCTATCAACCAAATGGGCGCAACGGTTAACGAGATTGCCGGCAACGCCGCACAGGCTGCCGATGCCGCTCATAATGCCGAATCCGAGACCCAGAACGGCCAGGCCGTTGTCGGAAAGGCACGCGACAGCATCAGCCAGCTATCCAACGATGTATCCAACGTCAGCGAGGTGATCGAATCTCTTGCCAACAATACCCAGGCTATCGGTAGCATCCTTGACGTGATCCGCGGTATCTCGGAGCAGACTAACCTGCTGGCGCTCAATGCCGCAATCGAAGCTGCCCGTGCTGGCGAGCAAGGTCGTGGCTTTGCCGTCGTGGCCGACGAGGTACGCAGCCTGGCAAGCCGGACTGCCGACTCGACAGACGAGATCCAAACCATGATCAACCGCCTGCAGGAAGAAGCCAGCAACGCCGTTAATGCTATCGTCCAGAGCCGCCAGCTAACCTCCGACGGTGTCTCGGCAGCCGATGAGGCATCCGGCGCACTGGTATCTATTGCCGATCGCATCACCCTGATCTCAGACATGAACACCCAGGTTGCAACGGCTACCGAAGAACAGTCAACGGTCGTCAACGATATCAACTGCAATATCGAGGAAATCAACGAGACGACCCAGCGCACAGCCGATACCGCCACCGAACTGGCCCACTCGAGTCAGGAGCTGCGCGAGCTGTCCAAGCGCCTCGATGACATGGTAGGGACATTTAAGCTGTAGTTGGGTTATCAAAAACCAAAAAAGCGCCCTAGGGCGCTTTTTTCATACCTTTTGAAGCAGCAAGAATTACTTCTTACGCTTAACCGCTTTCGGGTTTGGAAGGTCAGTGATAGAACCTTCGAAGACTTCAGCAGCCAGACCCACAGATTCGTGTAGCGTTGGGTGAGCGTGGATAGTCAGAGCAATATCCTCTGCATCACAACCCATCTCGATCGCCAGACCGATTTCACCCAGAAGCTCACCACCGTTGGTACCAACGATAGCACCACCGATCACACGGTGCGTGTCTTTGTCGAAGATCATCTTCGTCATACCGTCTGCACAGTCAGAAGCGATTGCACGACCAGAAGCTGCCCATGGGAATGTCGCCACTTCGTAGTTGATGCCTTCGGCTTTAGCTTCTTTCTCTGTCTTACCAACCCATGCCACTTCTGGCTCAGTGTAGGCAATTGAAGGAATAACTTTAGGATCGAAGTAGTGCTTCTTGCCAGAGATAACTTCTGCCGCAACGTGGCCTTCATGCACACCTTTGTGAGCGAGCATTGGCTGGCCAACGATGTCACCGATAGCGTGGATGTGCGGTACGTTGGTACGCATCTGCTTGTCAACGTTGATAAAGCCGCGCTCGTCAACCTCGATACCCGCTTTCTCTGCATCAATCAGCTTACCGTTTGGTACACGGCCGATTGCCACAAGTACAGCGTCGTAACGTACAGGCTCAGCTGGTGCTTTCTTGCCTTCCATTGAAACGTAGATACCGTCTTCTTTCGCTTCAACTGCCGTCACCTTAGTTTCCAGCATCAGGTTGAATTTCTTCTTGATGCGTTTGGTGAAGACGCGAACGATATCTTTGTCAGCTGCAGGGATCACTTGATCGAACATTTCAACAACGTCGATCTGAGAACCTAGCGAGTGGTAAACCGTACCCATTTCCAGGCCGATGATACCGCCACCCATGACCAACATCTTCTCAGGTACTTCTTTTAGCTCAAGAGCGTCAGTTGAGTCCCAGATGCGTGGGTCTTCATGCGGGATGAAAGGCAGCTCGATAGGACGAGAACCTGCCGCAACAATC
This sequence comes from Photobacterium sp. OFAV2-7, assembly GCF_022347985.1. GTDB lineage: Bacteria > Pseudomonadota > Gammaproteobacteria > Enterobacterales > Vibrionaceae > Photobacterium. The sequence continues at coordinate 18,641 of NZ_JAKRFQ010000020.1, read as the reverse complement.
GCGTTGTCGAAGTTAACCGTTGTCTGGCCTTCTTCGCCTTCAACAACGATAGTGTTAGGACCGGTGAATTTACCGTAACCGTTAACAACGTTAACTTTACGCATCTTAGCCATACCGCCAAGACCGCCAGTCAGCTGAGTGATTACTTTTTCTTTCCAGACACGGATCTTGTTGATATCTGTCTGCGGCTCACCGAACACAACACCGTGCTCAGCCATCGCCTTCGCTTCTTCAATAACTTTAGCTACGTGAAGAAGGGCTTTTGATGGGATACAACCCACGTTCAGACATACACCACCAAGCGTGCTGTATTTTTCGATTAGAACCGTATCTAGACCTAAGTCCGCGCAACGGAATGCCGCAGAGTAACCAGCAGGGCCTGAACCCAACACCACTACCTGGGCTTTAATTTCTTTACTCATCATGACCTCGTTGTAGTCTTTTATCCCTAACAGGCTATCAGGTAAGTTGTACTTATTTGCTGTTGTACATTCTTCTTTCAGATTGCCAACAAGTTTACAGACCTGTTAACAAAGTGAAAAGTATATTGCCATAGCCTGTGAGCTACACAACAATTCCATGCCTGCTGTTGCAGGCATGGCGTTGCGGATGTAAAACCTTAAAGCACCAAACGGCGGATATCTGATAGACAGCCGTTCAGGTAAGTGATGAAGCGTGCACCTTCGGCACCGTCAATCACACGGTGATCGTATGACAGTGACAATGGAAGCTGTAGGCGTGGTTCGAACTCTTTACCGTTCCACACTGGCTTCATTTCAGACTTAGATACACCCAGGATGCCGACTTCTGGCGCATTCACGATAGGTGTGAACGCAGTACCACCAATGCCGCCAAGGCTAGAGATGGTGAAACAGCCACCCTGCATGTCTGCCGCAGTCAGCTTACCAGCACGTGCTTTCTTAGACACCGCCATCAGCTCTTCAGAAAGCTCGTAGATACCTTTCTTGTTTACGTCTTTGAAGACAGGAACAACAAGACCGTTTGGCGTATCTACAGCAATACCGATGTTCACGTACTTCTTCAGGATCAGGCTCTCACCGTCTTCAGATAGAGAAGAGTTGAACGCTGGAAATGCTTCAAGCGCTTTCGCCGCTGCTTTCATGATGAATACTAGCGGAGTGATCTTCATGCCGCTGTCTTTCTTCGCTTCAATCGCGTTCTGCTCTTTACGGAATGCTTCCAGAGCAGTGATGTCTGCGTTATCCCACTGTGTAACGTGAGGGATCATTACCCAGTTACGGTGCAGGTTAGCGCCAGAGATCTTCTTGATGCGAGATAGAGGCTTAGTTTCCGTCTCACCGAACTTGCTGAAGTCAACTTTCGGCCATGGTAGTAGACCCAGTGCAGAGCCGTCACCTTTGCCAGATGCCGCAGCACCAGACTCAAGACGCTTAAGTGCTTCTTTAACGAAGTTCTGTACGTCTTCTTTCAGGATACGGTTCTTACGGCCAGTACCTTTAACCTTAGAGAGGTTAACACCGAACTCGCGAGCAAGACGGCGAACAACTGGAGACGCGTGAGCGTAGTCGTTGTTTTCCTGGAAGTCACCCGTAGAAGCTGGAGCTGCCGCCGCAGGTGCTGCTGCAGGAGCAGGTGCCGCCGCTGGAGCTGCTACCGCAGGAGCAGGTGCCGCTGCAGGTGCTGCGCCTGCCACTTCGAATACCATGATTAGCGAGCCAGTCGACACTTTGTCGCCTGCTGCAATCTTGATTTCTTTAACCTTACCAGCGAACGGTGCAGGTACTTCCATAGAAGCCTTGTCACCTTCTACAGTAATAAGAGACTGCTCTTCTTCAATCATGTCGCCTACAGCTACCATGATTTCAGTCACTTCTACTTCGTCGCCACCGATGTCCGGTACGTTAACTTCTTTCGCTGCAGATGCTGCAGGAGCCGCCGCTGGCGCTTCTGCGGCTACGGGTGCTGCTGGAGCGCCTGAACCTGCTGTTTCGAAGACCATGATAAGTGAGCCAGTCGATACTTTATCGCCTGCTGCTACTTTGATCTCTTTTAGGGTACCGGCAAATGGTGCAGGTACTTCCATTGATGCTTTGTCGCCTTCAACAGTAAGAAGAGACTGCTCTTCTTCGATGCTGTCGCCGACTGCAACCATGATTTCAGTCACTTCTACTTCGTCACCGCCGATGTCCGGTACGTGAACTTCTTTCAGCTCAGCCGCTGCTGCCGGCGCTGGAGCAGCAGACGCTGCTTCAGCCGCAGGAGCAGGTGCTGCAGCTGCAGCACCCTCGGCTTCGAAAATCATGATTAGAGAACCGGTAGAAACCTTGTCGCCTTCAGCCACTTTGATTTCTTTAACGATACCCGCCTGAGAAGCTGGTACTTCCATAGAAGCCTTGTCGCCTTCTACAGTGATCAGAGACTGCTCTTCTTCAACCTTGTCGCCAACGCTAACAAGAATCTCAGTGACTTCAACCTCATCCGCACCAATGTCAGGTACATTAATTTCGATTGCCATGTTTAATTTACCTCTTACGCGTATAGCGGGTTGATCTTGTCAGCGTCGATGTCGAACTTCGCAATTGCTTCAGCAACTACAGACTTCTCAACATCACCACGCTTAGCCAGCTCGGTCAGTGCAGCAACTACGACGTAGCCTGCGTTAACTTCGAAGTGACGACGTAGGTTCGCACGGCTGTCAGAGCGGCCGAAACCATCAGTACCAAGTACTTTGAAAGACTCAGAAGGCATGAACGCACGAACTTGCTCGGCGTAGTTCTTCATGTAGTCAGTTGCAGCGATTGCAGGCTCAGTACCCATTACCTGTGCAATGTAAGGTACTTTCTGCTCTGCTTCTGGGTGAAGCATGTTGAAACGCTCAACGTCCTGACCTTCGCGAGTTAGTTCGTTGAAAGACGTTACAGAGTAGATGTCAGAAGCGATACCGTAGTCGTCGCTTAGGATCTGAGCGGCTTTACGAACTTCGTTCATGATCGTTCCAGAGCTCATTAGCTGAACTTTAGACTTATCACCCGCGTAAGATTCTAGCTTGTAGATACCCTTACGGATGCCTTCTTCAGCGCCTTCTGGCATAGCTGGCATCGCGTAGTTTTCGTTCATAACCGTTAGGTAGTAGAACACGTTCTCTTGTTCGCCGTACATGCGACGGATACCGTCTTGCATGATCACAGCAACCTCGTAAGCGAACGTTGGGTCGTAAGAGATACAGTTAGGAACAGTGTTAGCCATGATGTGGCTGTGACCGTCTTCGTGCTGTAGACCTTCACCGTTCAGGGTAGTACGACCTGCTGTCGCACCCAGTAGGAAACCACGCGCCTGCTGGTCACCTGCCATCCACGCCATGTCGCCCACACGCTGGAAGCCGAACATTGAGTAGTAGATGTAGAACGGGATCATTGGCAGATCGTTGGTGCTGTATGACGTTGCCGCAGCAACCCATGAAGACATAGCACCCAGCTCGTTGATACCTTCCTGTAGTACCTGGCCCGAAGTTGCTTCTTTGTAGTAAGAAACGATGTCACGATCCTGCGGTGTGTACTGCTGGCCGTGCGGGTTGTAGATACCTATTTGACGGAACAGGCCTTCCATACCGAAAGTACGTGCTTCGTCAGCAATGATAGGAACGATGTTCTTACCGATGTTCTTGTTCTTAAGTAGAACGTTTAGCGCACGAACGAATGCCATAGTCGTAGAGATGTCACGCTTTTGCTCTTCTAGCAGTGGCTTGAACTCTTCTACTTCTGGGATCACTAGTTCTTCAGTGAAGTTAGGCAGACGCTGTGGCGTGTAGCCGTGAAGTGCGTTACGACGAGCGTGCAGGTACTCGTGCTCTTTCGAACCTTCTTCCAGTTTCAGGTAAGGCAGGTTCTTAACGTCTTCATCAGAAACAAGGTCTTGCAGGCCTAGGCGGTTGCGCAGGTGCATAACAGAAGACATGTCCATCTTCTTAACCTGGTGCGCAATGTTCTTACCTTCAGCCGCTTCACCCATGCCGTAACCTTTAACAGTCTTAGCAAGGATAACAGTTGGACGGTCTTTGGTTTCTGCCGCGTTCTTGTATGCCGCGTACAGCTTAGATGACTCGTGACCACCACGCTTAAGCGCGAAGATTTCATCGTCAGTCATATCAGCAACCAGTGCTGCTGTTTCTGGGTACTTACCGAAGAAGTGCTCACGTACGTAAGCGCCGTCTTTCGACTTGAATGTCTGGTAGTCACCGTCGATAGTCTCGTTCATAAGCTGTAGCAGCTTACCCGAGGTGTCTTTCGCCAGTAGAGAATCCCAGTTGTTACCCCAGATAACTTTAACTACGTTCCAGCCAGCACCTTTGAACAGGCCTTCCAGCTCTTGGATGATCTTGCCGTTACCCATTACCGGGCCGTCAAGACGCTGCAGGTTACAGTTGATTAGGAAACATAGGTTGTCCAGCTTCTCACGCGCAGCGAATGAAATCGCACCCCGTGATTCTGGCTCATCCATCTCACCGTCACCCAGGAAGGCGTAAACGCGCTGCTCAGAAGTATCTTTCATGCCGCGGCCTTCCAGGTACTTAAGGAAACGAGCTTGATAGATAGCAGAGATTGGACCCAGACCCATAGATACAGTCGGGAACTGCCAGAACTCAGGCATCAGTTTAGGGTGCGGGTATGAAGGGATACCTTTACCGTCTACTTCTTGACGGAAGTTATCTAGCTGCTCTTCTGTCAGACGACCTTCAACAAACGCGCGAGAGTAGATACCCGGGGAAATGTGGCCCTGGTAGTAAACTAGATCACCACCGTCCTTCTCGTTCGGAGCACGGAAGAAGTGGTTGAAACAAGTCTCATAGAACGCCGCAGCAGACTGGAAAGATGCCATGTGGCCACCCAGCTCAAGATCTTTCTTCGAGCCGCGTAGTACGATCATTGCAGCATTCCAACGGATGATCGCGCGGATACGGCGCTCAAGCGTTGTGTCGCCAGGGTAAGCTGGTTCTTGATCTGATGGGATGGTGTTGATGTAGTTGGTAGTGATACCTGTTGGCATATCTACGCCATCAAGACGTGCTTTATCCAGTACTTGCTCTAATAGGTACTGTGCGCGCTCTACACCTTCTTCACGAACGACTGATTCAAGGGCTGCTAGCCACTCTTGAGTTTCCAGTGCGTCCACGTCATTTTTCATGACTTCAGACATGCGATCTATCCTTTCGTTGATAATCTACAAAACTTAATACCAATCGTGTGTTTTATATCCGCTGAATGAACAGAGAATTATGACGACTGGTATATTGTCGCGACTGTTTACTACCCGGCTCGACGTATAATGAGCGGTACTAATCCAGCCCGTCCTTGCGTTGTTGAATCCGACGAAGAGAGCGTTCACGTCTGCTATCTTCACGCGATAAATCCAACAAGGTTTCCTCGATATAAGCCAAATGTGCATGCGATGCTTCGCGGGCCTTTTCCGGCTCGCCAGAAACAATCGCCTGGACAATATTGGCTCGATGCTTTCTCACCTTCCCCACCACATCTTGGCGACGGTTCAGGAGTTCAAAGTTTTGTAATACGTTTTGCTCCAGCAATGGTGCAAGGCTGCGGATAATGTGCAGGAGTACCACGTTGTGTGCGGATTCGGTCACCGCGATCAGGTACTGCATGACTGCACTGGCTTCGGCCTTCATATCGCCTTGCTGCTGGGCATCTTGTATCCGCTTATGGCAGTCACGAATACGAGTGAAATCTTCTTCGTTGCCTCGCAGGGCTGCATAGTAAGCAGCCAGGCCTTCTAGGGCGTGACGAGACTCAAGTAAATCTAGCTGGGTTTCCGGGTGGGCGCTCAGCAAATCCAGCAGCGGCTCGGAAAAACTCTGCCATAGTTTTTCCGTCACAAACGTGCCCCCGCCCTGACGGCGAGTTAGGAGGTTTTTGGCTTCAAGACGCTGGATAGCTTCCCTTACTGACGGGCGTGAAACGTCGAATTGCTTGGCCAGCTCGCGCTCAGGCGGCAGCTGCTGACCCGGAGACAGGGTGCCTTCCAGGATCAGGTGCTCTAGTTCCTGCTCGATGGCATCGGAGAGCTTTGGTTGGCGAATTCGTTTATAAGTCATTTTTTTCGTTATGCTTCTTGTACTTATAGCGTTTCGGGAAACCCGCTGACGGGTAAATTGGTATTACCAATTAAATTATGGAAGGAAAGTTTACATAAATAATTGAAGATGTCCACCAGCAACTTGATGGAAATCATAGAATGGAGGGGGATTTAACAAAAATTTCAACTTATGAAAACTTGTTAAAACATAGAGAACATCATTCATCAACAGTCATGAAAGGAAATATGGCGAAAAATCGTTTAATGGTCTGACCAATTTGAAAATGACAATTTTTCACCCGACGGTCACTATTTTTCCAGCAGCGCTGTTTTAAACGCCCGCCAATCGAAGGCGATACCGGGATCCGTTTTACGCCCGGGTGCAATAAACTCGTGCCCGGTGATCCGTGAAGCATTGATGTCAGGGTAATGTTGAATAATAACCCGGGTCAGCTCAGTCAATGTGTTGTACTGGGCCTGGGTATAAGGGAGGGTATCCGTTCCTTCCAGCTCGATCCCGATTGAGTAGTCATTGCACTTGTCACGACCAGCAAACTGCGACACGCCGGCATGCCAGGCACGACAATCAAACGGAACGAACTGGATAATATCGCCATTCCTTCTAATTAAACAGTGAGCAGAGACACGAAAGCCTGAAATTAACTCGAAATAGGGATGTTCCTCCGGATTCAGTTGACCGGTAAAAAGCTGCTCGATATATGGACCGCCAAACTGCCCCGGCGGCAGGCTGATATTGTGGATCACCAGCAGCGAGATATCCTGGCTGTCTTCTCGCTGATCATAGAAGGGGGACGGGACATGCTTAACACCTTCGAGCCAGTGGGTATTATCGATTGTTAACATTTCTTGTGACTTCCTGATCTTGTTGCCCAGCGGGGCTGAATGCTGCTGGCAGATTTCACCAGCTACGGGGCAATGTCAAGCGCCTGCGCCTCTCTTTACCCCCGCTTTTCAGACAACAAGAAGCCGCTATCCCGGGAACTAAGATCCGCCATCTGGGATCTCGCATCTTTTTGAGTCTCCATGTATGATCGTCGCCATAAGATCTCGGGAAACGCCTATCCACTTCCCGCTCAACAGCAGCTCAACCTTGCTACGGACATGTCATGACTCAGATGGAAAAGAAGCACGACAGCGAATCGCGCTTAAACTACTTAAAGCAGCAACTCCCACAAGAAATTACCCGTGCCGTCGCCGACACCTTACGTGAAGATCTGGGCGGGACGATTGATCCGACGCTCGATATCACCGCCAGCCTGATCCCGGCCGACAGCCAGGGCATCGCCACTATCATCACCCGCGAGCACGGCATCTTCTGCGGCCAGATGTGGGCCGAGGAAGTCTTCAAGCAGCTGGGCGGTGAAGCTAGCATCGAGTGGCATGTCCAGGATGGCGATGCCGTCGAACCCAACCAAGCCCTGTGTACCCTGAGCGGCCCGTCTCGCATCCTGCTGACCGGCGAGCGTAATGCGATGAACTTCATCCAGACCCTGTCAGGCTGTGCCACAACGGTTGCAGAATATGCCAAACAGCTGGAAGGGACCCAGTGCCGCCTGCTCGATACCCGAAAAACTGTTCCTGGCCTGCGCAGCGCGCTGAAATATGCCGTGACCTGCGGTGGCGGTTTCAACCACCGTATCGGCGTATTCGATGCCTACCTTATCAAAGAGGATCACATCATTGCCTGTGGCGGCATTGAGCAAGCCATCAGCACAGCCAAACAGCTCAATCCGGGCAAACCGGTGGAAGTCGAAACCGAGTCGCTGGATGAGCTACAGCAAGCCATTGATGCCGGTGCCGATATCATTATGCTCGATAATTTTACCACCGACATGATGCGTGAAGCCGTGAAAATCAACGCTGGCCGCGCGGCACTAGAGAACTCCGGCAATGTCACGCTCGAGACTATCCGTGAATTTGCCCTGACCGGTGTCGATTACATTTCTGTAGGCGCGCTGACCAAGCACCTCAAGGCCATGGACTTATCAATGCGATTTAAGTAATACGGTTAAAGTAACGCGCTTTCAATAATGCGTACTACTAAACAAGTTATTATCAAAAAAGCAGCCTGATATCCAAACGGCTGCTTTTTCCTGACTTCCTACCTCCTCAACCAGCCCCACCAAGCTATCACCATCAACTCGATTACTCCCTACCAAATAACCAATACATCAACAGCCCCCTAACTTGATAATTTCATTAGTAAAATTTGCGTCGGCAACCACTTACCAATATGCAACCAATGTAAATCAATGAGTTTAAATTAAATGTAGGCCGAGTAATCACCCTTACATTATTCAACCAATTGCAACCATAAGTATGCTGAGGTCATTGTATTTCAATGATTATTGACAGAATAAGAAGGACAAGAAGATGAAAGGACAAAAAGGGTTTACATTAATTGAGCTAATGATAGTGGTGGCGATTATCGGGATTCTGAGCGCATTTGCGATGCCAGCCTACCAAAACTACACCAAGAGAGCACATGCGACTGAAATGTTGAATGCAACTGCAGCGATGAAAACAGCTGTAGGACTCTGTTTACTTAATGGAAATGTATCAATCTCAGGCTCTGACAGGACTATAAACTGCTCCAGTGGAGAAAATGGAGTCCCAGCAGAACAAACATTTAGCAAAGGCAATGGAGATGTTTTCAATATTATTTCTGATGTAACAGCAACTATCGGCACAAGTGGTGCAGTATCAGTAACATCCGATAAGTTTGTCAAAGCATATGTACCTAATGGAAAAGCAAAAGGCCCTCTTCCACAAAATGCTATTGTGAAAGTAACTCCTTTCTCAGATGCTAACGGTGTTGTTTGGACGGTTTCCTGTACCGGAGATGATCAAAAAGACTTCTGTCCAAAGAGCTAGTTAATGCAAACCAACCTCGCCTCCGTCCTGCACCAGGCTAGCTTGATTGGCCCGGAGCAGGAGCAGCAAGTGGTCGATATTGTCCGGGCAGAAGGCACCAGTGTGCCTTCTGCCATGGTCGAGCTCGGTTTGTTCAGCGGCACGGAACTGGCCCGCCACCTCGAGCACATCTTTGCCATCGCACTGGTTGATGTTCACCAGTACGATTATCAGCATTGCAACAAAAGTCTCAACCAGCGCGAACTGGTGCTCCAGCACCGGGTGCTCCCCTTACAGGTAAACGACAACACCCTATTTGTCGGCCTCAGCGATCCGACCCAGATCGATGCCCTGGATGAATTTCGCTTTGCCACTGGAAAAAATATCGAGCCTTTGCTACTTGAAGCCAAGCAGCTGGAAAGTGCAATCCGGCGGATTTACGGCAGCGAGATCGGCGAAAATCATCATTCACTCCAGCACCAGCGCAACGTGACAGATGCCGATCTGGGCGAATTGGTTGACTTAGGCGAAGGTGAGTTGCTTGATGAAGCAACCGATCTCAGCCAGGATAGTGCCCCGGTTACCCGCTACATCAACCAGATATTGATGGATGCAGTGCGCAAAAAAGCCTCGGATATCCACTTCGAGCCCTACGAGGAATCGTACCGGATCCGCTTTCGCTGCGACGGCATCCTCCACCAGCATGCCATGCCACCGGCTCACCTGTCACGACGACTGTCCACTCGCCTCAAAGTGATGTCAAAACTCAATATTGCCGAGCGCCGCCAACCCCAGGACGGCCGAATCAAACTTAAGCTGACGCCAGCGCTGGCGATCGATCTTCGGGTCTCGACCCTGCCGACACTGTGGGGGGAGAAAGTGGTACTGCGGATCCTCGACAGTTCCAGCGCCAATTTGGATATTCACATCCTCGGTTATAACGAACCGCAAAAACAAGCTTATCTGCATGCCCTGAAAAAGCCGCAGGGGATGATTTTAATGACAGGCCCCACCGGGAGTGGCAAAACGGTATCACTCTATACCGGACTAAAGATCCTCAACACCGATGAGAGGAATATCTCTACCGCCGAAGATCCGGTCGAAATCAACCTGCCGGGGATCAACCAGGTCCAGATCAACAGCCAGATCGGACTGGGCTTTGCCGAGGCACTGAGATCCTTTCTGCGCCAGGACCCCGATGTGGTGATGGTGGGCGAAATACGGGATCTGGAAACCGGATCCATTGCGGTCAAGGCGGCGCAAACCGGTCACTTGGTGCTGTCAACCCTGCACACCAATTCGGCGGCCGAAACCATTACCCGTCTGACCAACATGGGAATACAGGACTTCAACCTGGCCTCATCGCTCAGCCTGATCATTGCCCAGCGCCTCGCCCGCCGCCTGTGTAGTAGCTGTAAACAACAGCAGCAGCTCGATAGTCTGGTATGTGAACAACTGAAAATACCGCCAGCTGCCGCTATCTACCAGGCCAACAAGCAGGGGTGCGATGACTGTAACCAAGGCTACCTCGGTCGGGTCGGGATCTATGAAGTCATGCCGTTTAGCCGTGAGCTCGCCCAGGCTCTGGTAGCAGGCGCCTCAACTCTCGAGCTGGAAGAGCTTGCCTGCCGCCAGGGAATGCAGACACTGCAACAGTCTGGCATAGACACACTCTGCGCAGGCATCACCAGCCTGGAAGAGCTGCAACGGGTGCTGCATTTTAGCTAACGTTCATACAAGGAATACCGATGGCACAAGTTAGTAAAATTCGCTATTTCCATTGGCGGGGCGTTAATCAGGCCGGGAAAAAAGTCTCGGGTATTACCTTGGGTTTTCAGGAACGTGACGTTCGCACTATGCTCGGCGAACAGATGATCCAGGTAAAAAAAATAAAACGCCACAAGCCATCGACGCTAAGCAAACTCAAAAACCAGCTCAAGCCAGCCGATGTTACAGCCATCACCCGCCAGTTGGCGACAATGATTGCCTCAGGTGTACCGGTTGTCCAGGCGCTAAAAATGATGGCAAACAGCCACAACAAGGCTGAAGGAAGAGCGGTTCTGGCCCAGGTAACCACCCAGATAGAGGCAGGCGCATCACTGTCTCGGGCGCTAAAGACCAGCTCCCCCCTGTTTGATAACTTCTACTGCGATCTGGTGCTCACCGGCGAACAAACCGGCCATTTGCCTGAGGTGTTCGATCGCATCGCAACCTACCGGGAAAAAAACGAGTCAACACGAAAAAAAGTCATCAAGGCAATGATCTACCCTTCAATGGTTACCCTTACGTCAATCGGTGTCACGATTATGATGCTGGTGTTTGTCATCCCGCAGTTTGCCAGCATCTTCAGCAACTTCGGTGCCGAGTTGCCCTGGTTTACCCAGCAGGTTATCAAAGCCTCCGATTTCATGCTCGGCTACGGCATTTACCTGGCCATTGGCCTGTTAACATTTCTGTTTTTATTCATTTTTCGCTATCAGCGCTCTCGCCGATTCAAACTGGCAATTCACCGTCTCAATTTAGAGCTGCCTATTGTTGGTAATGTTCTGCTCAAGGCGACGGTGGCAAGGTTCTCCCGTACCCTGGCCACTACTTTCAGTGCTGGGATCCCCTTGCTAAGCGGCCTCCAGTCTGCCGGTAAAACGGCCGGCAACAAATACATCGAGCAGGCTATCGAGGAGGCCCACAGCAGCACTGCTGCAGGTATGCCACTTCATATAGCCCTGCGCCAGAGCGGTGTCTTTCCGGAATTGATGCTACAAATGACAATGATAGGTGAAGAGTCCGGCTCGTTAGACGATATGCTCAATAAAATGGCCGCTTTGTATGAAGATGACGTCGACAATACGGTCGATAACCTCGGCAAAATCCTCGAGCCGCTGATTATTCTCTTCCTCGGCGGCATGATTGGTGGTCTGTTGGTGGCAATGTATATGCCTATCTTTAAGTTAATGAGCGTGATGGGATAAAAGCCAGTCGCGCTTAATCTAGGATCTGCCGTTGTGATCCCCTACAATACCCTGACATATTTGTATGAGATGTCTTTCATGGAACTGCTGACTTACTACCCATGGCTATTTCCTGTTTTTGCTGCCATTTTCGGACTGCTGGTCGGTAGCTTTCTCAACGTCGTGATCTACCGCCTACCCGTTATGATGGAAAGGCAGTGGAAAGCCGACTGCGCCGAATGTTTCCCGGAGTTCGGTCCGGTAGAAAACACGCCTCCTTTTAACCTGAGCGTGCCCCGCTCCCGCTGCCCGCACTGCCAGCATCAAATCAGCATGTGGGAGAACATTCCTGTTATCAGTTGGTTGATTCTCAAAGGACGCTGTAGCTCATGCCAAGCAAAAATCAGTGCCCGCTATCCGGCCGTCGAGCTTTTCACAGCCATTGTCACGACAACCGTAGCCATTGTTCTGCCCGCCTCCGAATGGGCAATCGCTGTGATCTTCTTTAGTTTTGCCCTTATTGCCCTGACCTTTATCGATATCGACAAAATGCTGCTCCCTGATCAGATCACCCTGCCGCTGCTGTGGGCCGGTATTCTGGTTGCCTTGCTGGGCTGGGGACCGATATCGCTCACCGAATCAGTTATCGGTGCAATGGCTGGCTACCTGTCACTCTGGAGCCTTTACTGGTGCTTCAAACTACTTACCGGCAAGGAAGGTATGGGATACGGTGACTTCAAGTTGCTGGCTGCACTCGGTGCCTGGCTCGGCTGGCAATTGCTGCCTTTTGTTGTACTCTTGTCTTCCTTGGTCGGTGCGATCTGTGGCATCATCTTGATGCGTATACAAAGTTCAGACTCTCAGACCCCGTTTTCCTTTGGTCCCTACCTGGCACTGGCAGGCTGGATTGCCATCTTATGGGGTGAACCCATGCTGAACTGGTACCTAACTTCATACCTGGGATTGTAGTCATGACAATGGTTATCGGACTCACCGGCGGCATAGGCAGCGGCAAAACAACAGTTGCCGAGCGATTTGGCCGCTATAACATTGATATTATTGATGCCGATATCGTCGCCAGAGAAGTCGTTGAGCCTGGTACCCCTGGACTTACGGCCATTATCGACAAGCTCGGAACTGACATTTTACTGACAGATGGTACCCTAGACCGCAGTAAGCTAAGACAGGCCATTTTTGACGATAACAGCTTGAAAGATTGGTTAAATGCCCTTCTTCACCCTATGATCAGGGAAAAGATGAAGGCGGATATCGCACAAGCAACCTCGCCGTACTGCCTGCTGGTGATCCCACTCATGGTGGAAAACAACCTGCAGGCCATGGCCCATCGCTTATTGGTCGTGGACGTGAGCGAAGAAGTGCAAATAGCACGCACCCGGCAACGCGATCAGGTTGATGCAGAACATGTCAAAAAAATTCTGGCAGCCCAAGCCTCACGTCAGGAGCGTCTGGCCGCAGCCGATGATGTGATCAACAACAATGGCGACAGCGACGAACTTGACGATGCCGTCGCCGACCTACATCAGCAATATTTAGCGATGAGCCTTCACTATCAGTAACGGGTTAACCTCGGATAAACAAGTATGCTAACGAACCGCTTTGAACATCCGCTAAACGAAAAAGTACGTATTTATCTGCGTCTTGAATATTTGATCCGGCAAATGACACATGCCAGCCAGCTCAATGATCAGTGGCAGCATCAGATCTTCTTCCGGGCCCTGTTTGATCTGCTGGAAATTCTCGATCAGATCCAGCTCAAGTCCGAGCTGGCGAAAGATCTCGACAAACAACGCACCAAGCTAAAAAGCTGGCTCAATATCGACGGGGTTGATCAAACTGCCCTGCTCACGATCCTCGATAACATGGATTTAGCCCACCATCAGTTGATCACGGCCAGCCGCCTTGGCCAGGAAATCCGCGAGGACCGCTTTCTTAGCGGGATCAAGCAACGCTTTTCGATTCCGGGCGGTAGTTGCTGCTTTGACCTCCCAGCCCTGCATCACTGGCTACACTTACCATTAGCACACAAGCAAAATGATATGGCCAACTGGCTCAAGCAGCTTGCCGAGCTAACCGAAGCTCTCACCTTATGGCTCCGACTGACCCGGGATTCGGGCCAATATCAGCCGCAAATCGCTCGCGGCGGCTTTTTCCAGCATGATGCCGAAGATGCCAGCTTGTTACGGCTGGAGATTTGCCCAAGCTATGGGGTATATCCTATGATATCGGGCCATCGCAGCCGCTTTGCCATTCGCTTCTTGCCTTTTGAAGAAGGCGCAGGCATAGCCGAGGCCATCGAGTTTAAACTAGCTATCTGCTGAGGTTTACGTGACACAATCTAATACGGCACTTTCAAGCAACATTACTATTGTTAAATGCCCGACCTGCCAATCGAAAGTGAAGTGGAGTGAGGAAAGCCCATTTCGTCCGTTTTGCTCCAAGCGCTGTCAGCTAATTGACCTGGGTGAATGGGCGGAAGAGGAAAAAGCCATACCGGGCGCGCCGGATATGTCCGATTCTGACGGTTGGTCAGAAGATATGGGCTATTAAAAGGATACGAGAATATTCGGCCCTGGGTGCGAGGAAGAGCATAAGCCAGCTCATCCTTGGACCCAAGGACCAAAACCTATAACCCAGAACCAACCGAGTTTACATCCCTATCAATTTATCCAGCACCACCTCGTTGGCCTCGGGAAACGCATAGTCCCGCAAGCACGTCAACTTAACCCACTCGCCAGGCTGGCCTTCCTTGCCGTATGCTTCTCCCTCAAAGGCTTTGATCAGAAAGAAATCAAACTTCAGTGACTTTTCCGGATAGTCATGTTCAAGCGCCATAAAATGCTCCAGTTTCGTCGCCTGAATCCCAACTTCCTCATCCAGCTCACGGACCACAGCCTGTTCGGCAGTCTCTCCCTGCTCAACCTTGCCACCGGCGAACTCCCAGAACCCACCTTTATGGGCTTTGGCTGCACGTCGGGTAATAAACACTTCATCTTGCTGAGCGTTAAGAATGATCCCTGCCGAGATCCACACTTGCTTCTTTTCCAAACTGATACCTGCTATCCATATCAAGCCGCCAGCAGAATGTGAAAAACATCTGTTCCCGATCCACTCCGCTTACCTCTTTTTCTTTGCGACATTTTTATTCTTGACGATGTTCTCTACTAAATAAAAGGCCGCTTGCGCGGCCTTTTCACTGTATCAAACTGTTTTACGGCTAATCAATTAGCTGATCTTACCGTGGCACTGCTTGTATTTCTTGCCGGAACCACATGGGCAAGGCTCATTACGGCCAACTTTGCGATCTTCACGCTGGAAAGGTGCGCTTTCGCCACTTTCAGTGCTTTCATCGGCAATCTGGCTTTCTGCATTCTGGTGCTGGAACTGCTGACGACGAGCCAGCTCTTCCGCCTGACGGCGACGCTCAGCTTCCAGACGCTCAACTTCTTCCTGCTGCTGAACACGCACCTTGCTGAGGATCATAATGACATCAGACTTAAGGCTCTCCAGCATTCCCTCGAACAGCTCAAACGACTCGCGCTTGTATTCCTGCTTAGGGTTCTTCTGGGCATAGCCGCGCAAATGAATACCCTGGCGCAGGTGATCCATCGCAGCTAAGTGCTCTTTCCAAAGCGTATCAAGGTTTTGCAGCATGACCGTTTTCTCGAAGTTACGCAGTACCGCAGCACCGACAACCTCTTCTTTCTCACGGTAAATCTCTACAGCCTTCTCGACGATACGCTCACGCAGTGCTTCTTCGTAAAGCTTTTCTTCGGTATCCAGCCACTCCTGAATTGGCAGCTCCATATCGAAGTCTGTTTTCAGACGCTCTTCCAGTCCAGGAACATCCCACATTTCTTCCAGAGATTGTGGCGGAATATGGCCGTCAATAACAGCCTGGATCACATCTTCACGGTTCTGCTCGATCATCTCGCTGATGTCTTCAGCATTCATCAGCTCGTCACGCAGCTCGTAAACCACCTTACGCTGATCATTGGCAACATCATCGAATTCAAGCAGCTGTTTACGGATATCGAAGTTACGGCCTTCTACCTTGCGCTGAGCATTCTCAATTGCCTTGGTCACCCATGGATGCTCAATCGCTTCGCCTTCTTCCATACCCAGCTTCTTCATCATGTTAGAAACACGATCAGAGGCGAAGATACGCATCAGGCCATCTTCCATTGACAGATAGAAACGAGATGAACCCGGGTCACCCTGACGACCAGAACGACCACGCAGCTGGTTATCGATACGGCGAGATTCATGGCGTTCAGTACCGATAATATGCAAACCACCAGCAGCCAGTACAGCTTCATGGTTTTCTTTCCACTTCGCTTTAATAGCAGCAATTTGGTCATCGGTCGGGTTTTCAAGCTTGGCCACGTCACTCTGCCACGAGCCACCCAGTACGATATCGGTACCACGACCTGCCATGTTAGTTGCAATGGTTACAGCGCCAGACTGACCAGCCTCGGCAACAATGTCAGCTTCCTTCTCGTGGAACTTGGCATTCAGTACCTGGTGCTTGATGCCTTGCTTTTTCAGGGCATTAGACAGCAGCTCAGATTTTTCAATTGATACGGTACCCACCAATACAGGCTGGCCCTTACCGACACGCTCTTGAATGTCTTCACTGATCGCGGCAAATTTTTCCAGCTCGGTCATGTAAACCAGATCACCCATATCATCACGGATCATCGGTTTGTTGGTCGGAAGAACCACTGTTTCCAAGCCATAGATTGACTGGAATTCGAACGCTTCTGTATCAGCAGTACCTGTCATGCCTGACAGCTTGGAGTAAAGGCGGAAATAATTCTGGAAAGTGATCGAGGCCAGTGTCTGGTTCTCGTTCTGGATCTTCACATTTTCCTTGGCTTCTACTGCTTGGTGCAGGCCTTCAGACCAGCGACGTCCCGGCATGGTACGGCCGGTGTGCTCATCAACGATGATCACTTCACCGTCTTTGACGATGTAGTCAACATCACGCTCGAATAGAACATGCGCACGCAATGCAGCATGCACATGGTGAAGCAGGCTGATGTTTGCTGGCGAGTACAGAGTATCGTCCTCGGCCATCATTTCTTTCTGCTTAAGCAACTCTTCGACAAACTCCTGGCCATTTTCGGTCAGGTGGGCCTGCTTGGCCTTCTCATCAACTGTGTAGTGACCTTCGCCACGGTATTCTTCGCTGTCTTCCTGATCCTGTTTCACCAGCTCAGGGATCAACTTGTTGATCTTGATGTACAGCTCAGAGCTGTCTTCTGCCGGGCCCGAGATGATCAACGGAGTACGGGCTTCATCGATAAGGATGGAGTCGACTTCATCGACTACGGCGAAGAAACGCTCGCGCTGAACGCGGTCTTCCGGACGGAAAGCCATGTTATCGCGCAGGTAGTCAAAGCCAAACTCGTTGTTGGTTCCGTACAGGATGTCTGCCGCATACGCTTCTTTCTTCGCTTGCGGCGGCATGTTTGGCACGTTGACACCAACAGTCATGCCAAGGAATTCAAATAGAGGGCGGTTAGTTTCCGCATCACGTGCAGCCAGATAGTCATTCACCGTAACGATGTGAACACCTTTACCCGTCAGGGCATTCAGGTAAGCCGGTAGTGTTGCCGTCAGGGTTTTACCTTCACCAGTACGCATCTCGGCGATTTGGCAATCGTTAAGCACCATACCGCCAATCAGCTGGACATCGAAGTGACGCATACCAAATACACGCTTCGACGCTTCACGCACGGTTGCAAAAGCTTCTGGTAGCAACTGGTCAAGGTTCTCACCTTGTTCCAGACGCTCACGGAACTCAGCAGTTTTCGCTTTCAGCTCTTCGTCTTGCAGGCTTTCTAATTGAGGTTCTAGCTTGTTGATCTGATCAACAATTTTACGCAAACGACGCAGAGTGCGGTCGTTACGGCTACCGATAACTTTGGTCAGTAGTTTTGATAACATGGCGTTGCCGTTTTCTCTTTGTTATTTCAGCTTCAGTACTGGCTGAATCGCTTAATCTGGGTTTCATAACCGGGATTCCTGTCCCGCCTGAATCCGCCACAAGAATGTGACAACAGAAGCCGACACGAAAAACAATGGTTATAAATGATATTGTGACCCTCTGGTTTAATTTCAAGGGCTAGATGAAAACAATACCAATGTTTTGCTTTGGGACAGTGTTTTAGCAACAGCTGCACCCCTCGCGGCCAGGCATATCTGCCATTGCTATAGAAAACAGCCAATCATTAACCTGCATTCTATAGACTTGGTATAATATGACATATTAACGAGGTCGCCTATGATAAAAGCGGACGACTTACGACTCATATACGAAAAATTAGAACTTAGCCCTAATTAGGACATGTTTCATGCGTGATCACCGCCCCCGAACCACCGCCAGCCTGCTCGATGACAGCCAGATTGGCAACATTCAGCAACGTGCTATCGCGCTGAGCAAACTCGACAAAGCAGTCAAACAGCATCTGGATTGCTCGGATCACTGCCGGGTCAGCAACTATCGCCAGGGTACGTTAATCATTGAAACGGCCTCTGCATCCTGGTCGATGCGGCTCAACTACGAACGGAACAATCTGATCCGAAAATTACGCGAGCAGCTACTGCCGCAACTGGCAAGTATCGAGGTAAAGGTGAACCCGGCACTGGCCACGGTCGAAAGAAGGCAAGAAGACAAGACGCCGGATATCGTTCAGAAGCCAATATCACCGCTGGCGGCCCAATATT
>NZ_JAKRFQ010000206.1 GCF_022347985.1 Photobacterium sp. OFAV2-7 | reverse complement strand
ATAAATTAACATTGGATGTCAACCTAGAGACAATAAACCTAACCAAGTTATATCTCTTTAAAATTAAGAAAGCAGATTCACTGATAAGTAATAACCTAAGGCTAAATAACAGATAAAAAAAATACCAACTCCAGATATAGCCTGTAAGTTGGTATTTATCAGATTCAGATGATTATCAAATCAGCCAAACCGACTAATAGAGCTTATGTCGTCCGGCAATGGAGTGTGACAATGTCGTCCCGTCAACGAGCTCTAGCTCGCCGCCCACCGGCACACCATGTGCAATACGGGTAGCCGGGATCGAGTACTCACTGCACAACTCAGCAATATAGTGCGCCGTTGCCTCACCCTCAACCGTCGGGTTGGTTGCGAGAATCAGCTCTGATATCTGCTCGTTCTGCAAGCGAAACTCCAGGGTATCGAGGCCAATGTCGGACGGTCCGATACCGTCAAGAGGCGACAGGTGCCCCATCAACACGAAATAACGCCCCGAGAACTGCCCCGTTGATTCAACAGCAACAATATCCGCCGGGCTTTCAACCACGCAGATCTGTCCGTTCTCCTGACGACGAGGGTTGGCACAAATCGCGCACACATCCTCTTCAGTAAAGGTACGACAGCTCTGGCAGTGACCAATTTCCGTCATCGCCTTACTCAGGGCATCAGCTAGCTGCAAACCACCCTGACGATTACGCTGCAACAAACTGAAGGCCATGCGCTGAGCCGACTTGGGACCAACCCCAGGCAGACAACGTAAGGCCTCCATCAGTTGTTCCAGTAATTGACTGGTGCGCATTGATTAGAATGGCATCTTGAAGCCAGCAGGTAGGTTCATACCGCCTGTTACGCTTGCCATTTTCTCTTTCTGTGCTTCTTCGATGCGGCGTGCTGCATCGTTAAATGCTGCGGCGATCAAATCTTCCAACATATCTTTATCGTCTTCCATCAAGCTATCATCCAGCTCAACACGACGTACACTGTGGCTACCAGTCAGAGTCACTTTTACCAGGCCAGCACCAGACTCGCCAGTGACTTCCATGTTTGCAATTTCTTCTTGCATCTTTTGCATGCGCTCTTGCATTTGCTGCGCCTGCTTCATCATGTTGCCCATACCACCTTTACCAAACATATACTCTCTCTCTATTGGTCTGGTTGAAATTCATTTTGCTATATCGTAATACAAAACGACTGTATTACAGTGGCCTAATGCTCTCTTCATCAAGTACAGCAGCAAAGCGCTGGCAGATAAAGTTAACATTAGGATCACTCATTAAACTTTGCTTTGCCTGATCAAGCTTCTGATGATAGAGCCCTTCTCGCCACTCTAGCGGCGAACACCCTTTTTCACCGAGTTCAATCGATAATTCGATTTCCATACCAAGCAATTCACCGATAGCCTGCGCCAACTGCTCTCTGGCCTTAGGGCTATCTAAATGTCGTTGAGACTGGCGTAAGAACAAAGTCACTTGTTGATCGTGTTGCTCAAACGCTGAATTTAATGCTAATTGCTGGACCATTCGCCCTACATTTAGCTTAGTCACTAAATCTGACCAACTATCCTGATTTGCCGCTTCTTTGACAAGCAATTTCGCCATCTCTGGCGTTTTTTCATGCTCTAGCGCGCGCTTCAGTGTCGCAGGTGCCACTTCCTGCTTTACCGCTTCTGGCTCTGGCTGTGCCATTGGCTTCCATCGGTATTCTTCATCCGACTTGCTCGCCGGTTTCTCGGCAGCTCCCGGCGCTGGCATCGCGGATGCTCCTACAGACGGAGCTGGCTGACCCTTGTGCTTGGTAGCAATTCGGTCTAGCACATTGGTTGCGACTTTTTTAGCTGGCGCCGATTCAGTCTTTTTTGCAGCAGGAAGATCCTCATGGCCGCGCTTGCTCTTGCTTCTCAGCTTGTTCCTTGCCGCCAACAACCCTGTTGCTGCCGATGACGGCTGGGCCTGTGGCTGAGCAACAGCCGGCTGTTGCGAAGAAGGTCTTTCCTGGCGCGACTCCTGCCGATTTTCTTGCCGAGGCTCTTGCATAGCAGCATCATAGCCTTGCGGAGCATGCTGAGGTACAGCCATTGATGGCTGAGAGCTCCCCTGTTGCGGATAACTATTCTGCGGCTGGCCGTTTTGCACAGGGTTGCCTTGTAGGTTCCCGCCCTGAGGATAGCTATCCTGTGGGTACGGGCGAGCCTGCTCTTGTGGCGCTGGCTCTATAACAGTGCGTTGTGGCGACTGCTGGACCGGAGCTACTGGCTGCGGCTTTACCTGTGATTGCCCACCGTTCATCTGCGCTTTCAGGGCCTGAACCCGTTGCATCCCCTGCTGACCTTGTGGCGCTTTGCTCTGGGGTTGGGAAGCTGGCTCTGCTGCTGGCACATTAATTGGCTGTGCACTAATACCCTGGCCGGAAAGCGGACGAAACGCCAGCATTCTCAGCAGCACCATCTCCAGTCCCGTACGACCGTCCGGGGCATAGGCCAGATCCTGGCGACCCTGCAAGGCAATCTGATAGCACAGTTGCACTTCCTGCGGTGAAACATGTTTGCTTAGCGCAATAACACGCTCGGCATCGGGAGCGCTATCATCCAACGATGCTGGCAGCGCCTGATACATAGCCACACGGTGTAGCTGAGCGGCAAGCTCGCTCAATAGGCTATCCCATTCGACACCAACACCCGCCAGCTCTTCGAGACATGCCATCGCAGGTTGCGCTTCACCCTGCGCCATGGCTTCGAGCAGATACAGCGCTTGCTCAGTGTTAAGCGTGCCCAGCATAGCCGAAACGGATTCAGCCTGAACTTGGCCATTGCCCAGGGCTATCGCCTGATCGGTAAGGCTGAGCGCATCTCGCATACTGCCTTCTGCCGCCCTGGCCAAGAGGCTCAACGCCCTAGGCTCATGCTCCACCTGCTCTTCTGTCAGCACCTTTTCCAGCTGGGACTGAATTTGGGCATTATCCAGGTGTTTTAGGTGAAACTGCAGGCAGCGTGACAGAATCGTCACCGGAAGCTTCTGGGGATCGGTTGTCGCCAGGATAAACTTGACGTATTCCGGCGGCTCTTCAAGGGTTTTCAGTAAGGCATTAAAGCTGTGACGAGAGAGCATATGCACTTCGTCAATCAGATAAACCTTGAAACGGCCACGGGCAGGTTTGTACTGAACGTTATCAAGCAGTTCACGGGTGTCTTCGACTTTGGTCCGTGATGCCGCATCGATTTCCAGCAAGTCGACAAAGCGGCCTTCGTCGATCTCACGGCAAGTCTCGCACTGACCGCATGGCGTAGATGTCACCCCCTGCTCACAGTTCAGCCCTTTGGCAAAGATACGGGCAATGGTTGTTTTACCCACTCCGCGGGTGCCGCTGAACAAATAGGCGTGGTGAAGACGGTTGTGGGCAAGTGCATTGGCCAACGCCGTCAGGACATGGGACTGGCCGACAACATCCTCAAATTGATGCGGTCGCCATTTCCGTGCCAGAACCTGATAACTCATGTTTACTAACCTTACAGAATCAAGAACTCAATGCTAGCACAGGGAGGATTTTTGAGCGAGAGGGCGCCACGGCGAGCGCCCAATGATTAGCCAGATAGATACTGGCTACAGGGATTAGTGACCGTCGAAGTCACAGATGCTGTATACGTTAAGGCCAATGCCTTCCAGACGCTCAGCACCACCTAGTTCAGGCAGATTAATCACAAACGCGGCATCTTCAACCACACCACCTAGACGACGAACCAGTTTGGTTGTCGCTTCAATAGTGCCGCCGGTAGCCAGCAAATCATCAACCAGCAGTACCTTATCGCCTTCGCTGATCGCATCGACATGGATCTCTAGCGTGTCCTGACCGTATTCAAGCTCATAGCTTTCACCGATCACCTCACGAGGCAGTTTGCCAGGCTTACGAACCGGCACAAAGCCGACACCCAGCTCAAGTGCCAATGGCGCACCAAACAAAAAGCCACGAGCCTCAGTACCGATCACTTTCGTGATACCTTTATCTTTGTACTGCTCGATCAGCACTTGCATTGTAGCGCTATAAGCCGCCGGGTCTTCCATCAGGCTGGTAATATCTCGGAACAGAATACCTGGCTTCGGGTAGTCCGGGATAGATTTAATGCTACGCTTGATCAAAGCTAGTTTTTCTTGAGTCATAATCGTTTTCCGTGCACCATCTTACGCAAGTGCTGTAGCGCTTGTTAAAAAGCCTGGCGCTGGGACAACCCTCGGCAGCAGGCAAATAAATTCCGGAGCAAATAGTATTGATTTTCACAGGCGGGAGCAACTAATACCAAGGGTTCTTTGTCATGAATCAATAGATATCGTTTACGTATCCCAGCAAGGTGTAAGCAGGTGCTTACTCTGTATCTGCAGATACCTTCGTAAAACGAGAATTATCCACCACAGGCAAACGATTAAACCAAATCAGCAGCAGCGTTGCCATGACTATCAGCATCACTTTATGCCATAGCAAGGGCACCAGATAAACAGACAGGGCAAAGCTAAGCACTATGGTGATATTAGCTCGACGCTTGACTGTTTTTGATACTGCCCTGTTTTCATGCCAGTTTTTCAGAATAGGGCCGAAATGCGGGTGTTGGTGTAGCCAGCGACTGAGGCGGGGCGAACCACGCATAAAACAGGCGCTGGCCAGCAACAAGAAAGGAGTCGTCGGCAGCAAAGGCAGGAATACCCCCAAGACGCCGAGAACAACACACAACCAGCCAATGCTTAACAGCATGGTCCGTTTAATGATGTCTTTCATCTCTCCTTCCTTACTGACCGGGTTAGAATACCAGCCAGTGTATCATTAGCTGATGCTATAGGCTCAATATTCCCAACCAGGTTAAACTAGCCGGTAGTGTTGGCAATGCCAGTGCAACGAGAAAACCAACAAAATATTTAAAACTATACGGGTCTTTAAAACCGTGTTCCATGGTACGCTTCCTTTATAGAGTATATATAGCTGACTTGCTTGTTGTCCGCAGCTTCTTTGGCTGCCGATCTTGAGCGGAAGCCACTATAGCGGATCAAGGAAGCGACAAAAACCGATGGAAATTATGGTTATTCTGCCCATTACTCTATAAAGGTTTGATTCAAATCACAATCAAACTATCAAACCGTCTTAGACTAAATTTATCACTTATAAACATAATACCGAGATATGACAACGTCAGAGCGCACTTACCAACAGCTAAAACAGCATTTGGAGCAGGAACATAGTCAGTTAGCCAAAGAGCTTAAGCATGAAATGCTGCTAAATACTCTTGTCCCTTCGGCGACAGCCATTGAACAGGCCGATCTCAATGAGCTCATCGTGAT
This sequence comes from Photobacterium sp. OFAV2-7, assembly GCF_022347985.1. GTDB lineage: Bacteria > Pseudomonadota > Gammaproteobacteria > Enterobacterales > Vibrionaceae > Photobacterium. The sequence goes on along the minus strand of NZ_JAKRFQ010000206.1, from coordinate 1,427 downwards.
GGCAAAATCCTCATTCATTCCTAACCTGTTTGATTTGGCGATGAAAATGGAAAAAGTCGATGCCGCCGTCTGCTCAATCAAGCTGGGCATGTACGGACTATGTGTAGACTGTGAGGAAGAAATTGAGCACGAAGAACTTCAGGCCGATCCGGCTCAGCCGCGATGCCATTCATGCCGCGTCCATAGCCGTTATCACCATGATCAGTAACTTAAATTGGCGGGATTGAACATAACAGCCACTATTGGCGGCTGGCTATACATCCCGCAATCAACTTAGCTAGCTATACGTTAAGCTAGCTTGCGATAAACAGTAAACGATCACTGCGCATCTTGTGCTTTTGCCCACTGATAAAAGGCAGCTTTTTCTTCCGCATTTGCCTTGCTGTACCAGAGTTTCAACTGCGCCAAAGCATCGCCTGAGATCGTCACTTCGCCCTGCTCACTCACTTCGACTGTCGCTTTTTCAAGATCAACCGCATAACCTTGCTCAAAAGTGATTCCATGCTGGCGGTTATACTCTGCCACCAGTTTTTCCATATTACTGAAGGCAGCAAAACCTTTACCCTGCATTTCAACGTGTTCCAAAGTGCGAACAGTACCGCTTTCTAGCTCCAGTTGCCACTCGGGACCACGCTCAAAGTAAGATTTAGCCTGAGACAAGGTTGTAAAATGCGGGAGTACAATTGTTGCGTTTTCATCCGGTACATTAAGTTCGAACAGATAAGGACGTGTCGTGTACATTTTTGACTTCGAGCCACTCTTTAACTCACCATCAAAACGAACGACAACCTGATGCTTGCCTGGAGCCAGTTCAACACTTTCAGTTGGAGACCAAAAAGATGATTCTACTTTCTTGCCGTCTATTACGAGTAGCTTTATATCCTGGCCTGTAGACAACGTGGCTGCTTGAAGACTAAATGGCATTATCAACAGCGCAGCAGCGACTAACTTGTTCATTATTTTCCTTACTTCTCTATAAACCTATGCCTTAAGATAACAAAAAGCCGCCCATAAGGCGGCTTTTTAATATTCTTAGATTAACTCAACCTTAGAATAGTACTTCCATACCAACTAGGTAACCTACATCTAGGTCAGTGTTGTCAGCATCAGCCCAACCTAGCTCACCGTAAACTTTCACGTTGCTGTGAAGCTGGTGAGTTACGTTAGCGTAGATGTTGTCGATAGTATTGTCAGGAGTATCGTAGTCTGCACGGTTGTAACCTAGAGCAAAAGTGTTTTTGCCCATAGTGTATGAACCAGCTAGTTCGATTAGGTCAACATCAGAAGTTGTTGCACCAGCAGTCTTCTGCTCAACGTTACCGTAAGACGCTGCGAATGCGAAAGCACCCATTACGTACTGACCTTCAAGGTTAAAGCCGTCAACTTCAACTTTAGTAGCTGCTAGGTCTGAGCTTTCAGCTGTGTAG
>NZ_JAKRFQ010000205.1 GCF_022347985.1 Photobacterium sp. OFAV2-7 | reverse complement strand
CGATCTCTGCGTAATCATTTCTACATACCGTAATCAAAAACGGAGAGCACTGCTCTCCGTTTTCACGTCTGATTACTTTGTCCGATTCAGAAGACTGAACAGCGTGCTGAAAACACTGTCATCCGTCGCTCTTTGCTTGCTGCATATGTGGAATAACACGGCACTTACCAACCATAGAGCCAGATGAGTAAATAAACCTAAACTCAAATAGGCGTCGAGCGGGGATTCGTCTGTCAGGATTGTCAGAGGCAGTGAGTAAACATCACTCAAAAAATCACCAATCGCACTGGTACCAAACAATAGGTAGGACATGAGTTTAATTACTATCACCGCCACCACAACGGCGACCATCGGATAGGATACTAACTGCGATACTACCAATAATACGCAAGCTATCGGCAATAAAGACAAGCTCATCAATATTGCGCTACCAATGAAACCCAACCAGTGCCAAATCATATCTGGTACTGTGATCGAAAAAGACGCCATGATATCTAAAGGCATCCACATTTTAGCCAATAACCAAACCAGCACATCAGAAAAAATCAGCAGTATGGATGTAATCAGAGGAATAATAACAAGAGCAAACAACAATTTTGCAGCAATAGCCAAATAGTCGGAAACAGGCACAGCACGCCAGAACATTAAACTGCCCTCATTACGCTCCTTGCGTAATGTTTTGGGAATGTAGACCAGAAAAAGCAGTATATAAACACAGCCGGAAATAATCTCGTTGAGTTTACCAACATAACTGGCAAAGCCATTCGAGTCTGAGCCCAGCACCCACTCCCCGACACCCGAAGATTGAATATAGAAACTCACGTTGTCACCGCTCATTAGCAACGCAAAATTCAATACGGAGAATAATGCGATAAACAGCGGCAGCTTTACAACGATACGATATTCTATCAACTCTTTTTCTAACAGATGTATTAAAGCTCTCACGGCCTTACCTCCTGCTGAGTAGCAATAAATATATCAGCAAGAGTTGCAGGCGATACTTCACCCAAAGATTCAAGCTGTGAACGTTCGACATCTTTGAAAATCAACATATGATTATTATTTCCCGGCCTGTGATAAAGCGGAGAAAGTAATAAGGCTGAACTCAATTTTTCAGGACTAACAGTCAGCTTTGCAAAGTGTGATTCCAGCTCATGAACCTTTGCCTGCAGCACCACTTTTCCTTTTCGTAGTACCAGTACATCTGTCAACAGGTGTTCAATCTCTGCAACTTCATGGCTTGCGATGATTAAAGCTCGTTCACCGTCTCTGAACCACGATATTAAACTGCGATAGAAGACTTCCCTGTACATCAAATCCAGTCCGAGTGTTGGCTCATCGAGAATTAGCACCCTAACATTTGTCGCCATGACAATAGCAAGATGCAACTGAACTTTCATTCCCTTGGAGAGGCTTGCGATTTTAGCCGAAAAGTGAATATCAGTGTCATTCAAATACTGTTCAGCAATGTGTCGCTTAAATGAAGGGTGAACACCCGCCATATATTTCAGGATCTGCTTTACCGTCATCCAGCCTGGTAATACAGCAACATCGGAAATATACGCCAGATCATTAACTATTTTTACCCGATCCTTTTGCGGGTGGAGACCAAATACGGATAAGCTTCCGTCAAATGTCTGTGTCCCTAGCAGCGATTTGATTAACGTCGATTTTCCCGCACCATTATGCCCTAATAAACCAAGTATCTGGCCAGTGTGGAGCTCAAAACTAACATCATGTAGCGCCTGATGCTGCTGATATGACTTATTCAGTCGTTCAGCTTTGATCAATATTCCCACGTGATCTACCTATTGCAGATTGAATGTTTCAGTTTGGAGATGATATCAAACAAGAAGGAGAAAGAATAAGCGCCAGCTGAATAGCTAGCGCATAACTCGGTAACGAGCAGGAGAGATGGAATACGGGCAAGCAATAGACAAGACAAACCGACTTGGCATATTCAAAGCAAGGCACATAAATTTGTCATTGAATAATTACTTAACAATGCTTTCTCATTCGAGCTGAAAATTCAGAAAACAATACTAAAGGCTTATTGATCACCTCTGTTTAAGGCAATGGTATTCATACTAGATAGCGCATTATTCAAACAAAGAACGTTTATGCGCCCCAACCAGGCAGAGATTTTTAATGCCGTGACATCACTATTGTTAATAAGCAATTATCTTTTCAAGGCAAAAAAATCCTATCACTCAGTAGCACATATGATGCGCTGCCTGAATGTCATAACTATCCATCACTCGAATATCGAGCGGTTATGTGTTTAGTTTGATAATGATATAATGCTAATTATGCATTACTCTTCTTTTTCGACTAAGTCTTCTGGGTGAACGCCATCTTTTTCCATCAATGCCAGAATCTCAGTCATACGAACTTGGCGCGCTTCGTCTTTAAACTCATGCAATACTGCAATTAAATCATTAATTTTTTGAAGTGGGATACGTTTAATAACGGCTTTCTGGCGTCCTGGCACTTCATCAGCAAAATCAATTAACATCTGACGATAATCAACACGCTCTTCTTTAATCGTGCCCGTTGTTGAATCAACGTTCTTTAACATTGCGGTCAGTGCTTTTTCAGCAGCTGCAAAACTATCCATGAAACATACCTCTTAAATCATATACCAGCATGTCATTACTCAGGCTTCTGTATGGAAAACCAATACAAGATTTATTTAGCCTATATGCAATAGCCGGGCAATTGAAACTTTCAGCTCAAAAAAGAAAACAACCTCAAAGGAATCGTAGAGGTCGACAACTGTCTGTCAATTAACATCAGTAACGATTGCGATATCTATTCACACTCTAATTATAATGGAAATTGACGGCACATGTGGCCCGCAAGACAGTTTAACAGGCAAATAATACCTCTATAAAGCAATCTTGTGAACTCAATTTTAAACAAAAACATCAATTCCGCGAGCGAAATGCCCTATCGCAAAGTTGTTACTCAGAGTGACATTGATATTTTGGTTCAATAGCAGCCATTTAGCAACAGTCACTATTAATAAAAGTAACAATTTCTTTTCGTCAACAATGAGTCAAATGGTCGATAACGCAATATAATTGTCAGACGAACAACAATCATTTTGCTCTGGTTTATCTATGTACTCAGCACAGCACCGTACAATCTATGCAGGAATGTTTGTTCTTGTAACCCTGTTTTTCCCCTCTTCTTCACATGCCTCCATCAAGGTTGAAGGCACATTCGCCACAACAAAAAGCTGTCAGGCATATCAATCAATCCGTAAGAAAACTAATCCTGGAAACATATCTGTTCAACCCGGTAAAGATTACGAGGCAATCTCAGTAAATAAAGAAGAATGGGATTGGGTCCAACTAAAGCTGCCGGGTGTTACACCGCCAGCTCGCTGGGTCGAAAAACATTGCGGTAATGTTGATTTCACAACAGCCTCTCAATCATTCCTCACTCAGCCATCATGCAAGATCGCCAACCATTATGACTCTTATGTTCTCGCAGTATCATGGCAACCAGGATTTTGTGAGCATGCCAACTATAAAGGACAAAAACCTGAATGTGAGGCGATCAATACTGGCAAGCAAAAAATATCTAACCTGACATTGCATGGGTTATGGCCGAATAGAACCCAATGCGGCATAAATTACGGCTACTGCAACAACCAAAGCGCCATGCAACTATCGGGAGCGACTGTCGAACATCTCTCACCATGGATGCCAAATTTCTTCTATCAAACCGACTTTGGTGAATACCAATGGAAAAAACACGGCACATGCCAAGCCAGAAGCGATGATGATTACTTCAAAACAGCCGTAAGTCTCGTCCAACAAGTCGATGCCTCTATAATAGGAAGCTATATTAAAGAGAATATTGGCCAAACGATCAGTACCGAGGTTTTTCGCAACACACTAATAAGTTCACTAGGCGTCAACGCTACAAATAAGCTTCAGCTTTCCTGCAGCAAAGGACGCTATCTACAGGAAATCAGGCTCAAGCTAAGCAAAGACTTCGAACAATATGCCACTCTCACTGATAAGCTGAATGTAGCCCCAGCGAGCGGACCTTTTCGTGGCAATTGCGACAAGCTTCTATATATAGAGGAAGCAGGTATTAAATAGAGGGAAGATGGCGAACTTGTAACCACAGCACCTCTTTTCTTGTTTCTGTTATACCGTTCAAGGTTTTGATTTTGCTTTAAACGGACTTTGTTGTTAACCTTACCGCAGTTAGTAAGATTTTGAATATAATGGCCTTTTGGCGGACATTAGCGCAGTTTGGTAGCGCACTACTCTGGGGGAGTAGGGGTCGCTGGTTCGAATCCAGTATGTCCGACCAAAGGGCCATTTTTTATTTCCTGTAAATAACACTTCTCTCGACCACCTTTCCGAAAACCACACGAACCTCCCTCTTCTTTACCCACACTAAATTGGGGTAATTTTCAAATGAAAGTTATGTGCTAGCGGTCAAAAACTTGCGATGAATCCAATTTTCTATTTCATATGATATGCAATTGATCTGTATCAAAGTACTATAGCCAGGTAAGACTTTGAGGAGACAATAATGAAAATCAATCCAACTTGTAGTAAGTGCGGACAGTCTGATGAGTTCCTTATCACAGAAGATGATGTCTATATCTGTATTTGTGGTCACAAGTGTACAAAGATTGATGAGATAAAGAGTGTTCAAGTTCTTCAGCCAGCCGAAGAACATTACCAAAACCTGCAAAAACCAGCTTACATGCACTGATATTTACACCTAATATAAAGCTAACAACACAAGCTTTCTTATTTCACCCTTTACTGCCCCTCTTAAGTTAGCTCCCGACCCGGGAGCTGCTCATGCTCCCCCTTCAGTATTTCATTAGAATAGTTATTAACTCGCTATTCATTAGCCCAAAGCGCCTAATTGGAGATTAACCCACGCGTTTTTCGTACAAGATTCAACCGGTTGTTAATTTTTCTTAAAATCCACCAACGCAAAATCAGTTAAATTTCCTACAAATTAAGTTAAATTTAGGTTAAATCTCTATTTTAATGTTATTGAACAATGTGCAGAATCGCAAATAATTATTACCGCCACACCAAACGTAATCACATGAATTTAATAGGTATTTTTTATAGCTTAGCATTCTGTAAGCTTTCAACCCACAAATCTCATTTAAAAAACGTGAGCAAGATCACGCTGCATTCAAAGAATTTCGTGCTAACTTGCAGCGCCTTCTTTGGGCAATACATCCGATTCTATGTTTCACAATTGTGAATGCAACAAGTTACTGATACTGATGCATTTGTGAGCAACAAAAAATATAAATCCAGAATCGTATTCAAGAACTGTCACATATATGGACGTTCCGGTTCGCTCAGCCAGCGTTACTTGGCTGAGCCTGATATACAGGAAAATTTTATGAGTGTAACTAACGAAACTTGGTTAACATCGCTAAACGATGGCCTGCTGGCTGTGATCGGCGAAGTTAATGGTGTTTTATGGGGCTGGCTACTTATTTACCTGCTGGTAGCAGTAGGTGTGTACTTCACTATCCGTTTAGGCTTCATTCAAATCCGCCAATTCAAGCACGCTGTTGCTGTTCTTAAAAGCGGCAAAGATGTTGATAACGGCATCAGTTCATACCAGGTATTTTGTACTTCAATGGCAGCCCGTGTAGGTACGGGTAACATGGCTGGTGTTGCCGTGGCCCTAACTGTGGGTGGCCCTGGTGCTGTCTTCTGGATGTGGGTAATTGCCATCTTCGGTATGTCTACAGCTTTCATTGAGTCTACACTGGCTCAGATCTACAAAACCAAAGACGTAGATGGTCAATACCGTGGTGGCCCAGCTTACTACATGGAAAAAGGCCTGGGTATGCGTTGGATGGGTTCTCTGTTCTCAGTATTCCTAATCATTGCTTTTGGCCTGGTATTCAATGCTGTTCAGGCAAACACCATCACCGATGCCCTGAACCACTCTTTCGGTTTTGATGAAACAATCATGGGCGTGATCATTGTTGCTGCCTCTGCATTCTTCATCATGGGTGGCCTGCGTAAAGTTGCTGCTGCATCTGCACGCATCGTTCCAGTTATGGCCGTCGGTTACTTGCTAATCGCCATGATCATCGTTGTGATGAACATTACTGAACTGCCTGCTGTTATCGCTCTGATTGTTAAGAGTGCATTTGGCTGGGAAGAAGCAGCTACTGGTGGTGTTGCCTACACGATTGCTCAGGCAATGCGTAGCGGTATCGCACGCGGTCTATTCTCTAACGAAGCCGGTATGGGTTCAGCTGCAAACGTTGCAGCAAGTGCGACACCAAACCCTAACCACCCTGCTTCTCAGGGCTTTGTTCAGATGCTAGGCGTATTTGCTGATACTATCGTTATCTGTACCGCTTCTGCAGCAATGATTATGCTTTCAGGTGTTATGGATCAGCCAGATGCGGCATCTGGTATCGGTCTGCTACAACAGGCACTGACTAATGAGCTAGGCAGCTGGACGACTTACTTCATGGCAGCAGCTATTCTACTGTTCTGCTTCTCGTCTATCATTGCGAACTACACCTACGCCGAAACAAACATCATGTTCCTTAACGGCAACACGAAGAAAGGCTTGTTTGTATTCCGTCTGATTGTTCTTGCTATGGTGATGTTCGGCTCTGTTGCGTCTCTACCAGTAGTATGGAACCTTGCAGATGCTTCTATGGGCTTCATGGCACTGATCAACATCATTGCACTGGTTATGCTGTCTAAGCTGGCTATCAAAGTCATCAAAGACTACGAGCAGCAGCTAAAAGCT
>NZ_JAKRFQ010000204.1 GCF_022347985.1 Photobacterium sp. OFAV2-7 | reverse complement strand
ACAAAAAAAGCGAGAAGTGACCACTTCTCGCTTTTAGTATCCAGACCCAACCTACACGGTCTCAGGCTACACCTTAAATTCCGCAATGGCCTCATCAAGCGACGAAGCCTGATTAGCTACCGCGTTGGCTGCCAGGGCATTCTCATGCGCCACCGAGGAGTTAAGATTGGTAATATCACGGATCGAAGTGACGTTCTGGCCAATTTCATCTGACACCAGGCTTTGCTGCTCGACTGCTGCCGCAATCTGCGTACTGGTATCCATGATCAGCTGCATATCGCTCATGATCTGGTTGATCCGAACTTCTGCACTGTCAGCCTGGGTCACACTCAGATCACCCTGCTCACGGCAACGCCCGATATGGACCACCACCTGATCGGTTTGCTCCTGCAACGAAGCGATGATCGTCGTGATTTCCTCCGTCGATTGACGGGTACGCAATGCCAGAGAACGCACCTCGTCCGCCACGACAGCAAAGCCCCGCCCCTGCTCACCGGCACGTGCTGCCTCAATCGCTGCATTCAGTGCCAGCAGGTTGGTCTGCTCAGCAATGGCCATGATCACATCCAATACCGAACCAATGTTTTCAGACAACGTCGACAGGCTGGCCACCTCGTCGCTGGTCTGTGAAAGATCGTCAGAAAGGGCCCGAATACGCTCTTTGGTTGCAATCACCTCATTCAGGCCTTCCTGCGCCCCGTTATAGCTCTGGTCGGCATTGGCTGCCGCATTTTCGGTATTCGAGGCGATCTCACGGATTGTGACTCCCATTTCGGTGATCGCTGTTGCCACCGAGTCGGTTTCCGACTGCTGTTGCTCCATCGCCTTTTCCGACTCCTGGCTACGACTCTGCAGCTGTTCTGATGCAGCGCCCAGCTCGGTAACGGCTCCCTGCACATTGCCTACCAGATTACGCAAGCTTGCCAACAGGCCGTTAAAGTTCGTTGCCATTTCACCCAGCTCATCATTCCCGCTCTCATCGGCGGTTTGGGTAAGATCATTGCTCGCTGCAATACTGGCCATCAGCTGGCTCAGTGTCTCTATGCGACGCTGGATAGACTGACTGATAAACCATGACAGACTGACCAATGCGATAACCACAACCAACACTGCTGCTATGGTTAGCTGGCTGATCAAGCTCCGCTCGGCAATAACCTTCTCCTCCAGTTGATTAACAACTTCAGAGAATACTTTTTCAACCATATGAGACTGCTTGCGAATTTCTCCTCGCAGCCCGAGGTTATGGTTTAAGCCGATTGTTTTCTGCTGGGTAATGATTTTTTCAGTCGTATCGGCAAAACGGGTATAGACTAGCCCAAAATCATCGGCTAGCTTTTGGCTATAGCGGGCAGAGGCCGCCTGATAGGCCTCGAGATATTCTTTATTACCCGTCACAAGAAATAGCTTGGCCGCCTCTTCGACACTGTAGGCTTCCAAAATGTCTCGATCCTGATCACTGGCGGCATTAACCAGCTGCTCTGAATATTCAAAAAAATCACGGTACAAGCCATCAGAAGACGTAAGCCCAAGTTGCTGATAGCCCTTGATCAGGGCCATCATCCCTTCCTGGTAGTTCTGCATCGCACCCGGCAAGGTTTCAAGGCTCGGAATAGCAATAGACAACGACGCTAGATCGCCTTTCAACACAGTCAGCTGAGATTGAAAGGCATCATAGTTTTTCTGGAACTTGCCCTGATATTTCATATCCATCCGCATCAGGAAATCTTTCTCGTTACGGCGCAAGTTAAGCAAAACTACCTCTAGCTGGCTAACTGCCGCGCTAGAGTCATTGATCTTCATTACCCGCTCATTCGCCTTCCAGGTCATTCCCAATACAGCCAAAAGAGCGACAACCGCCAGGGCGGTAAGTCCTAATAATTTATATTTAATTTTCATTTCTACATCGTCCTTGCCTAATCACCTGCGCCAGGTATGGGCAGATAACCGTGTTTCGGCAGTGCTATTACGAAAAAAGATATCGGCCCTGAGGGCAATACCTTTAGGGAATGAAGGTTATGGCGAATAGCCAAAAAGCGCAAAACAAGGAATAAAATACTGAAAGGTAATTAGATTTCGATCAAATCAACCGCAAAAATAAATTTTATATTTATTATTTACTGTCCGAATCAATAACCAAGTGATGGCATATTAAAGACAGCGAACGATATTCCGCTTCTTCACATGCATCATGACAAATCAATAACCAGCGTCGCTGATCATTCTGACGCAGTCGCCAAAGCAGCAGATAGCGAGAGCGAATTTTGACCCGTTCAATTACCCAGTGTTGCCGCTGCCATTGCAGTTCACCGGACGATTTAACCACCAGCCTTCCCTGCATCAGACGGCAATCAATCAGGCGCTGCAGCCATTCGAACCATAAGAACTCCAGGCAGACAATGACCAGCGGAAAAGGAAGAGTGTGACGAAACCAGGAAAGCAATAACAGGCTTGCCGCACCAACATAGAGGAGTGTCAGTGCGGCAGCCATTAATCGAGACGGGGTTATATCAAGATCAGCGAAGCTTGCTGTTGTTGTGGGCGACAATTCTGTCCACCATCGCCGCATGGGCAGGGTTGTCACTCCGACCGTGCTGCATAACCCATGTAAACAGATCCGGATCATCGCAAGTCAGCAAAGAAATAAAGTCCCGCTGCTCCTGCTCGGACAGATCATCAAAGCACTCTTCGAAAAACGGCATGATGATCACATCCAACTCCAGCATGCCGCGGCGGCATGCCCACTTTACCCGTGCTTTTTCATCTGCACTCAACATATACAACCTCAACGTTCAATATGGTCGTTTTACAATTTGCCCAATACTAGCAGCCAAGGCCCAGGCCGACTATGCGCAGGAACAAGCAATGCACTAAGATGAGACCTATGATCAATAATAACCAGTCAAACTAATCAGGTATTTGGGCTGACAAATCGCTGCCAGCGATTTAACATAGCAGGAACAGAGATATTCACCCAACCAAAGTAACTCGCCGCCATTGCTCTGCCGATTCTCTGGCCGAGAAGAACAAAGCCTCCGGCAAGTTACCAGCACATCATGGAAATCCTATGAGCACCTGGTCAAACGTTCTGAATTTCAAACCTATTGCATTATCTTCGCAAGACAACCTGCCGGAGCTGGCACTGGTCGATCTCGCTGACTGGGGCCTGATCACCCTGGTGGGCGAAGACAAGAAATCCTACCTGCACGGCCAGGTAACCTGCGATGTCGTCGGCCTCGCAGCCGAGCAGTCTACCCTGGGAGCCCATTGCGATGCCAAGGGCAAGATGCGTACCGTATTTCGCTTATTCCACCACCGTGATGGCTACGGTTTCTTTCAGCGCCAGAGCGTTATGGCCACCCAACTGCCTGAACTGAAAAAATATGCCATCTTTTCCAAGGTCGACATCGAACAAAGCAGCGATGTTCTGCTAGGCCTGACCGGTAACAAGGCTGGAGAGGTGATTGAACGTGAGTTTGGCGGTGAAGGTGATGTCCGCGCCATTCCTGGCGGGACCGCGGTACAGATTGATCAGCAGCGCTGGCTTATTGCCGTTGCGGCAGATCAGGCTGAAACCATCGCCGAGAAGCTGGCAACAGGCGCAGAACTGTCCGACAGTACACTGTGGGATCTCTACGACATCCAGCACGCAATCCCGCGTGTCGATGCGGCAATCGAACTGGAGTTCATCCCCCAGGCAATGAACTTACAGGCCCTTGACGGCATTAGCTTCAAAAAAGGCTGCTATACCGGACAAGAAACCGTGGCACGGGCCAAGTACCGCGGTATTAACAAGCGGGCCATGTATATCGTTCACGGTGAAGCTGAGCAATGCCCGCAGCCGGGTGATGCCCTTGAGCGCAGTGTCGGTGAAAACTGGCGTAAGGGCGGTACCCTTATCGCTGCCTACAAATTTACCGACGATCAGGCGATAGCGCTTGTCGGTCTACCCAACGATCTGGATGACGACAGCCAGTTCCGCCTTGCCGGGCAGACATCAATTTGGCACAAGATGCCACTGCCTTACTCGCTGGAAGATGATCAATAAGCAATGCAAACACCTGTCACATTCTATCTGGAGCAAGAAGGCGTCGAATACCGCCTCCTGCCCCATACCAAGCCAGCCAGGACCATTGATGAAGCGGCCCAGGAACGTGGGGTAAACCCCGAGCAGATGGTCAAATCCATCCTGCTCAGAGACATGGGCGGATTCCATGTGCTGGCCTGCGTGCCGGGCCCCGCGCAAGTTGATCCGAAAAAAGTCCGTGCCATGTTTGGCTGTCGCCGTATGACCTGCGCCGATGCCAGCGATGTCGAAAAAGTCACGGGCCTGGTGATCGGTACCGTGGCACCGGTCGGACTGAAACGTCCGCTGCCGGTCATTTTTGATCACAGCATCAAAAAGCACCACAAAGTGAATATCAGCAGCGGTGATCGTATGGCCGGCGTCGAATTAGAAACCGAGGATCTGCTATTGCTGTGCGATCCCATGTTTGCCGATATCTGTCGCTGATCAAGGGAATAGGAACAAGCGTGAAGAATATCAACTGGCGGGGGGTCGACCTAAACCTCTTAATTGCATTTTCCGCCCTGATGGAGACCCGGAGCGTCACCAAGGCTGCAGCCAGGTTATCCATCGGGCAGTCTGCCATGAGCCATAACCTGTCGCGGCTGCGGGCACTGATCAATGATCCGCTGTTCGAACGTCAGGGACACCAGATGATCGCAACCGACAAGGCTGTCGAGCTGGCTCCTGTCATCGATAATATTCTTCACCTTGTCACCACCGAGATCCTTCAGCCGAGCGATTTTACCCCCCAGGACTATCAAGGCAGCTTCCGTATCGGCCTTACCGACTATGCCGAGCTTTTGTTTGCCCCGGCCCTGTTCGATGCGATTACCACACAGGCTCCCCAGTGCCAGCTCAGCTTCTGCAATGTGGATCGCAACAATTACCAGTCCGCCATTGAAGAGCAGAAAATCAACCTGGTTATTGGCTCCATGAAGGATTTGCCGAAGGAGTTCGACAGCCAGTATCTTTATACCGAAGATCATGTCTGCCTGTTCGACAGCCCGGCCACCGGGTTATCAGCGCCTATCGATCTGGCCCATTACGTCGCAACGCCACAGGCGCTTGTGACTCCCGATGGCAAGCTCGCCAGTGCTGTTGATAGTCAGCTGCAACAACAGGGAGTTAGCCGTCATATTGCTGTCGGCTCGAGTAACTTCATGACAATTCGTCACTTACTAACAGGACGGAATCTGATTTGTGTCGTGTCGACCCTGATGGCTCGTGTCGATATTTTTCATGATAACCTCACCCAGTGTCCGCCACCGGTGAAGATCCCTGATTTTGATATCAACATGTTGTGGCTACGCCGAAATGGCAGCCACCCGAGAGTTGAATGGCTACGTCAGATAGTCAGCGAAACCATCACCAAACGCGTTGCGGTACTGCGACAGCACAGCTAAGTGATCCCGGCCGGGATCACTTTTTTTCAGGCTCGCTGATCTGATACAGCTTGTGGCTATCACACGTCTCGTCGCAGTTACACTCCTTTTCGACCCCGACTCCGGCAAGGCCGCCGCAACTGCCCTTAATGGTTTTCTTCTTCACAATCCAGCCTATCGCCATGGCAACAATAACCAGCAGAAAAATCATTACTGTTAGCAAGAAAGTCATAATTTTAGTCCTCCCACCTTAGTCAGACCCGACAATGACAGTTTAGTATTCATTGCTGTACCAATTTTGACTGGTGCCGGTTTCTTCTTACTGCCACAACCACAGCCACAATCTCCTTTCTCCCGTTTGCACGGCCGCCCCTGCTCAGGCGATGTCAGTTGCTCTCCGACAATACTACCGCCCAGCACCGCAGAAACCTGGCTCCGTACAGGCACACGGGTTACCGAGAAACCAGCCTGCAGTAACCTAGCCAGTGAACGCTTGCCGACATTTCCCAGCATTATTTCGCTCACGCCCAGATCGCTTAGCTGACGCTGAAGACGCTTTTTGTGTTTGCAGCCGATCTCGCGGCTCCCGGTATTTTCCAGCGTAGTAACCAATTGACCCTGTTCATCAAATACCAAAAAAGCAGCAGCTTTACCAAAATGCCCGGCCACTTCATTACGTGGCGTAACCGCAATTGCTCGCGACATGTTAACGCTCCTTTTCTTTATCCTGCCGCTTATTATCAACCGGCTGTGAAATGTTAGATGATGATGAATCCGGCTGAAGTTCCAGCGCTCTCCCTTTTACCAGTGCTTGTGCAACTTTATGCCGCGCACGGGCAATAATATTGCCTAATGTCTGCCGCGAAACACCAAGTTTCTCTGCAGCAGCCTGCTGTTGCAGGCCATCGAGATCCACAAGCCTAATGGCTTCCAGTTCATCAGGGGCTAGAGAAATGCTTTCCAGCTGTGACATCGGCACGCCGTTAGGTTTAAAACAACTGTAGGCCGGGCGGCAACCTATCCGGCGGTGTATTTTTGGTCTGGGCATGAAGTCCTCATTTCTGGCATATGCCAACAATGGCCATATTATTGGCATATGCTAAAAATCAAACCTTGATCCTGAGCAGAAAACGGAAGAAAACAGCAAACAACTCAGACCAGCAAAAGGATTTAGCACAAAACACTAAATTACATGTAAGAGAAACTGATCTCCGCCTAGTAGCGCGGATAAAAAATGACGCGAAACAATCAACAAAGCATATTGATGCATATAAGAAAGATCTGTAACACCATAATATACAAACAATAATTCGCAGCAATTGCTGAGTTCATAAAA
>NZ_JAKRFQ010000203.1 GCF_022347985.1 Photobacterium sp. OFAV2-7 | reverse complement strand
GCACAATGGCGGCCCGTTAACGAATTGCTAAATTACAATTAGTTTGCTGGTGCATCCAGAGTTGGATAGCTAACTTCAGCTGTGTTTCGCAGTACTTCCAACGTTGCCATTACATCCTGCTGAGCATTCATCTGCTCAACCTGGCTGGCTAGCTGGCTGTCTGATGCAACCTGCTCAACATCTGCTTCAATCACTTCATCCAAAGCGATAATCAGCACATTACCAGACATGTCACGCGTCATGCCATAAACCACTTTGCCATCGACAGGCTTGGCTAGCCCATAGGCAACCTGGGCAACCATACGGTCAGCCCCAGAGCGGCTGATGGTTTGTGCTTCAGAAAAGCTCAGAGACTCTATTTCCAGGATCTCTGCCTTACCGTCACGAAGCGCTGCAATGATCTCGTCAGCTTTTGCCTGAGCAGCCTGCTCACCTTGCTGAGCAGCCAACTGCTGCTTAACAGAGTCAGATACTTCGTCGAAAGGTAACACCATCTCATCACGAGAGTCTTCAACACGTACGACAACGACATGCTCAGGGCCGATCTCAATCACATCAGAGTTCAGGCCATCTTCACGCACTTCAGGGCTAAATACCGCCTGCATTACTGCAGGGTTAGCCAATACGCCTGGCGCATCGTTCTGGGCGAAGAAGTCAGTTGTCTGTACCTCTGCATTCACAGCCGCTGCAGCATCGTCCAGCGAATCTGGCATTTCGAACGCTGTCTCGGCCAGCTGAGTCTGCAGGTCGTAGAACTCTTCAGCCGCACGCTGCTCACGAAGCTCGGCAACAATGTCATCGCGCACATCAGCAAATGGCTTAACCTTAGAAGCCTTGATATCGTCTAGCTTGATAATGTGGTAACCAAACGAGGTCTGGACAACGGCAGATGTTTCACCTTTGTTCAGTGCAAATGCCGCATCTTCAAAAGCCGGATCCATCACACCACGCTCGAACCAATCCAGCTTACCGCCTTCTTTGGCACTGAACGTATCGTCAGAAGACGACTCGGCCATCTGGGCAAAGTCCGCCCCGCCGTTTAGCTCAGCCAGCAGGGCATCAGCCTTCGCTTTTGCTTCGCTGCTGTCACCCTGGATAAGGATATGGCTAGCCAGGCGCTGCTCGGCTGTGCCAAATTTAGCCTGGTTCTCTTCATAAAAAGCTTTTGCATCATCTTCAGAGATATCCAGCGTGGTTTTCAGGCCCTCGCCTGACAGCTCGATGTAAGCCACTTTGACCTGATCAGGGCGCGTAAACATCTGTGGGTTCTGATCATAGAAAGCCTGGATTGCTTCCTCAGAAACATCTGCGTTCTTCTGAAACTCCGCCACGTCCAGAGTCAGGCTACGGATAACACGCTGCTGCTTCTCAAGCTTAGTCAGTGCTGCCAGTTCATTGCCCAATGCAAAATCACTGCCCTGAATGGCAGTCAGTAGCTGCTGACGCAGCATATCGGTACGCATTGACTCGGCAAACATTTCCGGAGTGAAGCCTGAACGACGAAGCAAGGTATTGTAAACTTCGTTATCAAACTTACCGTCACGCTGGAACTCAGGCATTGAGACAATCGAGCTACGGATCTGCTCATCACTGATACGCAAACCAAGCTCTTTGGCGCGTTGCTCAACCAGTACATCATTGACCATGCGATCAAGCACGCTACGACGGAACTGCTGTACGTAAGCCGGATCGCCCATCAGCGTGTTGAAGTACTCACCAAGCTGCGACTGCATACGATTACGCTCATTCTGGTAGGCCTGCTCGAACTCACGCTGACTGATTTCTCGATCATCAATCTTTGCAGCGGCTTGCTCACTACCACCGGCAAGGTAACTACCCACACCAGCAAAAACAAAAGATAAAATAATTAAGCCAAGAATGATCTTGACCCAAATGCTGCTAGCGCCTTCGCGCATACGCTCCATCATAATCTGCCGTATCTCCTACTCATTCGATCTGGCACTGTGGTTGTGAAGAATGCCTTCGGGTATCTAGCCAATAGGCACTAGATACTGAAAATTTCACCCTGATACAAAGTAAAAAAAGCGCATCAACTCGATGCGCCCTCATTTCATGCCAAGTTGTCAGTAACTCTGACAACCCGCATCGATGTTTGTTCAATACAAACAGCGGGCCGATGCCCACTATTAGTTTACAGAATCCTTAAGCGCTT
The DNA here is from genome assembly GCF_022347985.1 of Photobacterium sp. OFAV2-7. Classification (GTDB taxonomy): domain Bacteria; phylum Pseudomonadota; class Gammaproteobacteria; order Enterobacterales; family Vibrionaceae; genus Photobacterium. The sequence continues at coordinate 4,612 of NZ_JAKRFQ010000203.1, read as the reverse complement.
TACCCGCTTTAAAGCCAGGTACTTTCGCAGCAGCAATCTGGATTTCTTCACCTGTCTGTGGGTTGCGACCGGTACGTGCTGCACGCTCACGTACAGAGAAAGTACCAAAACCAACTAGCGCAACCTGATCACCTGTTTTCAGGGTGTCTGAAACAGCGTCAATGAATGCATCCAGAGCACGACCAGCTGACGCTTTAGAAATATCTGCATTTTCAGCAATTTTATCAACTAACTGAGTTTTGTTCACGATTTCATCCCCTCTATGAACCTTGTCCGCAAGCCACCTTGTCAACAAGCTTAAAACTTGCAACGGACAAAAAAAATGTATCAGGCCTAATTATACCAGCACAGAACACCTGAGATACGGGTAAGTATTGATATTATTGAGCTTACAGCGAATTAGACCTAACTTATAGCGATACAAAAAAACGCTGACAAGGCTTTTTGCACCTGAAAGCGTCTTTTCTTTACTTAACTTTGCTGCATGTCACTGTTTTGGGCGTTAACCAGCTCAATGCCTGTCGGATTATTCTGCAGTGCAACGGTCAGCACCTCATCAATCCAACGCACCGGACGCACGACCAAATCAGCAATCACGTTATCTGGGATCTCTTCCAAATCACGCTCATTCTCTTTCGGGATAAGTACCGTCTTGATACCCCCACGGTGTGCAGCCAGCAGTTTTTCTTTCAGGCCACCGATCGGCAATACTTCACCACGCAATGTAATTTCACCTGTCATGGCAACATCACCGCGTACCGGGTTACCCGTCAGACTAGATACCAGTGCCGTACACATCGCGATACCCGCACTCGGGCCGTCTTTCGGTGTTGCCCCTTCTGGTACGTGAACATGAATATCACGCTTCTCGTAGAAGTCTGCAGCCACGCCAAGACGTTCAGCACGGGTGCGCACGACAGTCATTGCCGCCTGAATCGACTCCTGCATTACATCCCCCAGCGAACCGGTGTAGGTAAACTTACCTTTGCCAGGCATCGACTCGGTTTCAATCGTTAGCAGATCACCGCCTACTTCCGTCCAGGCCAAACCAGTTACCTGGCCAATACGGTTGTTCTCTTCAGCTTTACCGTAATCGAAGCGCTGGACGCCCAGGTAAGCTTTCAAATTTTCCTGAGTGATCGTCACCGTCTTGGTGTCAGTGTTTAGCAGGATCTCTTTGACCGCCTTACGGCATAGTTTGGAGATTTCACGCTCCAGGCTACGCACACCCGCTTCACGGGTGTAATAGCGGATGATGCCGATCAGGGCTGAATCATCGACTTCAACCTCGCCCAGCTTCAGGCCGTTGCGCTTGATCTGCTTCTCCAGCAAATGGCGCTTAGCTATATTAAGCTTCTCGTCTTCGGTATAACCCGACAGGCGGATCACTTCCATACGGTCAAGCAGCGGACCCGGAATGTTCATTGAGTTAGAGGTTGCCACGAACATCACGTCAGACAGATCGTAGTCCACTTCCAGGTAGTGGTCATTAAACGCGTTATTCTGCTCAGGATCTAGCACTTCAAGCAATGCTGAAGCCGGATCGCCACGCATATCCGAAGACATCTTGTCGATCTCATCCAGCAGGAACAGTGGGTTTTTCACTTCCACTTTGGCCATTTTTTGGATCAGCTTGCCCGGCATTGAGCCGATATAGGTACGGCGGTGACCACGGATCTCAGCCTCGTCGCGCACGCCACCCAGTGCCATACGCACGTACTTACGACCCGTTGCTGCAGCAATAGACTGACCAAGAGACGTTTTACCGACACCTGGAGGACCAACAAGGCATAGGATAGGTCCCTTCAGCTTGTTGATACGACTCTGAACCGCCAGGTACTCAAGGATACGCTCTTTGACGCGCTCCAGACCATAATGGTCGGCATTCAAGACTTCTTCTGCCTTGGCCAGATTTTTCTTCACCTTAGAACGCTTGTGCCAAGGCACACTTAGCATCCAATCGATATAACCACGAACAACCGTCGCTTCCGCTGACATCGGCGACATCATCTTCAGCTTTTGCAGTTCCTGCTCAGTTTTCTCGCGCGCCTCAGCCGGCATTTTCGACTCTTCGATCTTCTTCTTCAAAGATTCGAATTCATCCGGTGCATCATCCAGCTCACCCAGCTCTTTCTGGATAGCCTTCATTTGTTCGTTGAGGTAATACTCGCGCTGGCTCTTTTCCATCTGCTTCTTGACGCGGCCACGAATGCGCTTCTCAACCTGCAGCAGGTCAATTTCAGATTCCATCATTGCCATCAGGAACTCAAGGCGTTCCGTGATATCAACGATTTCAAGCACTTTCTGCTTATCGGCAAGCTTCAGTGGCATATGTGCAGCAATGGTGTCTGCAAGGCGTGCCGCTTCATCAATACCGTTCAGCGAAGTCAGTACTTCCGGCGGAATCTTCTTGTTCAGCTTGATAAAACCTTCAAACTGATTGATCGCCGTACGGACCAGCACTTCCTGCTCACGCTCATCCATTTCCTGGGTAACAAGAAACTCTGCGTCGGCAGTGAAAAATTCATCATCACGTAGATTTTCGACCTTGGCACGCTGCTGGCCTTCAACCAGCACTTTCACCGTACCATCAGGCAACTTCAGCAACTGAAGAATAGTAGCAACCGTACCAACATCATACAGATCGTCGATCGAAGGCTCATCGGTAGCCGCTTCTTTCTGGGCTACCAACAAAATTTGCTTATTGTCATCCATTGCCGACTCAAGACAACGAATAGATTTATCCCGGCCTACAAACAATGGAATAACCATATGAGGGTAGACCACCACATCTCGTAGTGGCAGAACGGGGATCTCAAGGCGTTCCGAACGCTCCAGGTTCATATTCTTCTCTCTTCCGTTCAATCTCTTTACTGAGTATATGGGGGTAAAGCAGAAAGATTCAACGGGATAAGTAACAGAAAATAAAAAAGGAGGCAAAAGCCTCCTTTTTTTCAACATTATGAGCAGTAATTAGACAATCACTCAGCGCCAGCTGCTTGATTTTCTGTGTTTTCATAAATCAGCAGTGGGTCGGACTCACCCTTGATGACTGATTCATCGATGACTACTTTGCTCACGCCTTCTGCAGAAGGAAGTTCGTACATGGTATCTAGCAGAACAGCTTCCACGATAGAGCGTAGACCACGAGCACCGGTTTTGCGCTCCATTGCCTTGCGGGCAATCGCTACCAGCGCATCATCACGGAACTCAAGCTCGACATTTTCCAGCTCAAGCAATGCGGCATACTGCTTGGTCAATGCATTCTTCGGCTCGCGCAGGATCTGCACCAGTGCATCTTCGTCCAGCTCGTTCAGGATCGCCGTGACAGGCAGACGACCAATGAACTCTGGGATCAGACCGTACTTAACCAAATCTTCCGGCTCAACCTGTTCGAACAGATCGCTCAGTGTACGCGACTCGTCTTTAGAACGAACGTCAGCACCAAAACCAATCCCTGTACCGGTTGCCACACGCTGATCAACCACTTTATCCAGGCCAGCAAATGCACCGCCACAGATAAACAGAATCTTAGAGGTATCAACCTGCAAGAACTCCTGCTGTGGGTGCTTACGGCCGCCTTGTGGCGGAACAGAAGCAACAGTACCTTCGATCAGTTTCAGCAAGGCCTGCTGAACACCTTCACCCGATACATCACGGGTAATAGACGGGTTGTCTGACTTACGTGAAATCTTGTCGATTTCATCAATGTATACAATACCACGTTCTGCTTTTGCTACGTCGTAATCACACTTCTGTAGCAATTTCTGGATGATATTTTCTACATCTTCACCAACATAACCCGCTTCTGTCAGCGTAGTTGCATCAGCCATAGTAAACGGTACATCCAGCATACGAGCCAGTGTTTCAGCCAGTAGAGTCTTACCACTACCGGTCGGGCCGATCAGCAGAATGTTACTCTTACCCAGCTCTACACCGTCACTGGTGGTGTCGCCATTTCGAAGACGTTTGTAATGGTTGTACACCGCTACTGCCAGTACCTTTTTCGCATGGTTCTGACCAATAACGTAATCATCCAGGTTCGCACGAATTTCCTGTGGCGTTGGAAGTTCGCTGCCGTCTCGCTTCGGCATCACTTCTTTAATTTCTTCGCGAATAATATCGTTGCATAGATCAACGCACTCATCGCAAATATAAACAGAAGGGCCAGCAATCAGCTTGCGAACTTCATGTTGACTTTTGCCGCAGAAAGAGCAGTACAGCAGTTTTCCACTACCACTCTCTTTTCGCTTATCTGTCATTCGCTAACCTCTTTTTGGGTCTCAACCCATCATTGCCTTGTTTTGAGTGTATAACAACTCTTATCATTTTGCTCCGCGTCTCAGCAAACCTGTGCCACGGAGCCAAAAACAGAGTTAGTCACGGTTACTCAAAACTGCATCTACCAAGCCGTACTCTACTGCTTGCTCTGCCGACATGAAGTTATCACGATCTGTATCGCGCTCAACCACCTCAAGCGGCTGGCCAGTGTGCTCGGCAAGCAGATTATTTAGTCGTTTCTTGATAGTTAAAATTTCTTGAGCATGGATCTGAATATCAGAAGCCTGGCCCTGGAAACCGCCTAGCGGCTGGTGAATCATCACACGCGAGT
>NZ_JAKRFQ010000202.1 GCF_022347985.1 Photobacterium sp. OFAV2-7 | reverse complement strand
CCGCCCAAAGTCGAGCCAATCTATGCGCAAAATGACGCTAGACCTCTGATAGTTTGGGGCCAATCACATCCGCCAGTGTGTTTGATAAACTTAAGGATGACAGTAACTACGGGCTTCGGCTCTGCGGGCCAGACCGAAGGTGTTCACCATACTGGATACGAGAACACATTGTATCCGCCGGAGGCTCTCACTCATGAAACTAACAACCTGGCTCCCCCTTAGCCTTTTCTTATTCTGTGCCACAGCTATTGCCAATGACACATTTGAGTTTCCGCCCGCATCGGTTACCTGGGCCAGCCCTGAAAACTACCGCGATGTGAGATCGTCCAGCGGCAGCCAGCCACGCTTCCAACAACAAGTTTTCGAGAATCTCAGTGAGTATTTCGGTGATATGGCCAGAATCTATCTGGCTCCGGACCAAACACTGAACATCAAGGTGAACAACCTGGATCTAGCGGGTGATATTCGCTATGGGGCTGAATCCGGACAAAAAATACGAGTATTAACCAGTATTTCAGCCCCCTCAATCAGTTTCAGCTACCAGATCCGTCAGGGTGGGACGGCAATGAAATCGGATACAGTCAGGCTGACTAACCTGAACTATCAGGCAAGTGTGTGGGGAATGGGCAGAAACAGGGTACTCGCCTATGAAAAACAGCTAATTCATGACTGGGCAAGAAAATCACTAAGAAATCACTAGGAAGAAACCTGGGCATTAGAATGCAAAAAGCCCTCTATTATAAAAGGGCTTTATGAGGTTATCGCTGTTTATTCGAGGCCTGGTTTTATCGAGGCAGAGTTATACTGAAGCCATGGCGCCTTTGCCAACCCCTTCGTAAGCGACCACGTCAAGGGACTTGCCCACGACCATTGGACGAACCTGCTCAGCAATATAATGCGCCAACAGCTCTACGGTGGTATCCGTATCGAGCATCTCAGTTTCCGAACGGGCAATTGCCAACTCAAACTCCCCCTGAGGCGCCTGATAACGGAAGCCATAATGAGTCAACTCAGAAATACCAGCCGCATGCTTGCTTAGGTTCAGCTCAGACAAGGCGACCTCGTCTTCACGGCTACCCAGGTAGATATCCTGCCAACGCTGCGCCCACTGTTGTTCTAGCTCGGCATCACGTTGGCCGTCAACAAACAGCTCTACCGGAGAACGGTGGCCATGGGCAATTCGCTGGCAGTTTCCATCGTGTTTTTTAAGCCCATGGCTGTAATGATAGAAAGCACCTTCAATTTTCTCATGGCGCAAAGTCAGTTCCAGCCCTTGCACATTATCCGGTAACTTGCCGTCTAATACCTGGTACAAGTGGCGAGTAACAGACTCAATCGTTACTGCATCATCATCAATAAAGCAGTAGGCCTGATCCGGGCAATTCAAATGAATACTTATCTCGTCACGTAGCAAGTCAACCGTTGCGTAACCAGGCTGGCTTTCGGCAACATGAATACGGGAGTTCCGAGCCGGTACAATCAGACGGTGATCGACAAACTCATCCACCAGTTGCTTGATTTGCTTTTTGACCCTGCTGAAATCGAGCACCATGCTCATTTCATTCAGCTCACCCGACATCACCACATCGAGGATCCAACTTTCCCCGACCATACCTCGCTGTTCACACAGGTAAGAAGCATCGATAACGGTAAGATCTCTGACAAATAGCTTCAACGTGAAGTCCTTAATGATAATGGTTGTCGTTAAACTAGCAGGGCATTATACGCAGCTGAAAACGGGAGTAAACAACGGCGTAAGCCTACCTCTCATCAGATAAGCTGCACGGGGCATATCCTGTTACTCAGAACAAATAGGAAGCGCCAATAAAGAGGGAGGTGACACCGTTCTGCTGTGATTCGAATTTCACGGCATTTCCGTCGCTGTCTGTTCCATTCCAGGTTGCAATATCAGTAGGAACCAACGAATGACGTAGGCCAAGATCAACTCTGACCGACTCTGCGACTTGCCAGTTCATACCCGCCTGCAGGCCGAACACGATTCCGCTTACCTCAAACCCGTCCGGAAACTGCGAATCCGGCTCCACCGACGAGTAACCAATATGCAGCCCAACAAAAGGAGTTACAGTCTTATCATGGCGGAACAGATAATCGGCACTGAGTAAGTGCATGTTGGCTTTTGTCTCGTAGGCAGAGGTATCTTGGAAGTTGGTTTCAGATTTATGCTGCTCGAAACTGTAATACATCCGGCTCTTGCCATCGGGTGTATATGCGCCAATATCGATGCCAGCAAAGCCCTCGCCTGATGTGGTTCCTGCTTCCAGCTTGCTGCCATTACTCAGCACAACACGATCAGAGTTGCTGAGCTGGCTCATTCCGCCCTTAATGCTGGCAAAATATCGAAAAGACGAATCAAGCTGCTCAGTATCCTTGGCATGAACCGATATTGGGAGTAATGCAAACAGTACTGCAACCGCTGTTTTATTAATATCCATTTTAAACCTGTAAATAGTACAAACACATCAAGCAAACAACTGAATACGGCGATAACACCCACCCCACCATACTCAACAAAGGTAATATCTAATTGTCGTTTATTCTAATTCAATAGTAATTTCAGTACTATAGCTGCTATTGTGCAGTAAGCTCTAAATGTCACTCCCGTAGCCAGCTCAGTGCATCCAGGGGCTCTTCAAAATACCTGATCTCTCCGGAAACAAACCAGCTACCCATCTTGGACATCACTTCCTGCCACCGACTGTTGCCGTAAAACGCAACTTTGTTGAATTTCTTGCCGTGCTTTAAGCCCAGCTTTAAATCATCCCAGGCGGCCTGGAGCTGCCAGCCTTCAAAATCGGTACCATCGACGTAAACATTGACGATCGGCTGTTCAACATCCACCAGCGCATCCTCAATCAATGGCGTGATTTTTTCATAATCCGAATGGGTCAGGGTGCCAATGGCCTTGAATTCCATAAAGACCATTTCATCCACCCGCTCCACATCCATCGAGATGCCATGTACGTTACTCATCATTCCTCCTCAGAGCTTGTCATCGACAATCAGCCTCCGAGTCAAAGGGATCTGTTGATAAATCACTTATTGATATCATTACAGTTTAGCTGCTGATGCCCCATTCAGCGCCTTCAAATACCGACACAGCGATCTTCATGACCTGTTCGAGACCATCTCCGGAATGGATTCGGCTAAACACATAAAAAAGCAGGGGAAATCCCCTGCTTATCTTAGGTTGGCTCACTACGTGTCAGATCAATTGATTTCGCCGGCTAAGCACTATTTGGCTGACTGACTGATCCGGGCCTCGGCTTTGAGATCTTTTTTCAGGATCTTACCCGTGGCGCTCATAGGCAGCTGCTGACGTATCTCCACGCTCCTCGGGTATTTGAACGTAGCAAACTGGGCCTTACCCCATTCGTATAGCACCTGTTCATCCGCATCGGCTCCTTCTTTCAGCACCACATAGGCTTTAATCTCTTCACCATATTCCTGATCCGGAATACCGATTACCGCCACCATGGCAACAGCAGGATGCGTCATGAACACTTCTTCAATTTCTCGCGGATACACATTAAATCCGCCGCGAATGATTAAGTCTTTGACCCGATCAACAATGTACAGATTTCCCTTTTCATCAAATCGCCCGATATCACCGGTAAAGAACCAGCCATCGCGGAGCGCATTCTCATTTTCTTCCGGACGGTTAAGATATCCCTTCATGATGTTATGACCACGAATAATCACCTCCCCTTCCTGACCGCTGGCAACAGGCTCACCCTTCACATCGGCCAGGCGAATTTCAACGCCCTGAATCGGTTGACCGACCGAGCCCGGGATCCTTTCCTGATCCAGGTGATTGAAACAGGCAACAGGGCTGGTCTCCGACAGTCCGTAGCCTTCGAGAATCGGGACGTTGAACCTCTCTTCAAACACATGAATCACTTCTTTGGGCATCGACGAGCCGCCACTAATTGCCAGCCGCAGCGATGAAACATCCCGCTCGTTCGGACAGTGATTGAGTGCGATATACATAGTCGGCACTCCGGCAAACACTGTCACCTTATGCTCAGCAATCAATTCAAGGACCAACGCTGGCTCGAACCTCGGCACCAATACCATTGTTGCTCCAGCGAAGACGGAGGCATTCATGTTAACGGTCTGGCCAAATGAGTGGAAAAGAGGCAGCGTTACCAGTTGGACATCATCAGCCTGTGCCGCCATCAGATTTTCCGTTACCAGGGCATTGCAGACCATATTCCCCTGCGTCAATTCGGCTCCCTTCGGCAGGCCGGTTGTTCCGGAGGTATATAAGATCACAGCCGTATCATCGGCACGACGTGGCAGATAGTCACATTGAGGAGCATGCTCTTCGATAAACGCAGAAAACGATGGCTGACCATCAAATGAGTGCTGGTTCTGATCGGCAGTCATCACGACCATATCCAGGCAATGCTCCACCTGGTTGAATGCCGCAATCCCGGCTTTGCCCATAGGCAATACATCTGTTCCTTCAAAGCAGAAAAAGAACTTCGCCTGAGAATCTTCCAGGTGGTATTTAATCTCTCGCTCTTTGAGCAATACATTAAGCGGTACCACGACCGCTCCGGCTTTCTGGATGCCGTAATAGATGATAGGAAAAAAGGGCAGGTTCGGGCAGCTCAACGCTACCTTGTCACCGGGAAGTATCCCTTTGGCTATCAGACCATTGGCCACCTTGCTGGCCAGGGCATCAAACTCGGCATAGGTGATATGGGTATCACCACAAATAATCGCAACTTTATCAGGCTTACAACTGGCATTTCTTTGCAGGGCAGCAGCTAGACTCATCATAGATGATTACCTTGTTATTCGTTGATTATCATTGATTCAGTCGCTAAATACCTAAAAATCAGACAGATATTGAGCAACGTAGAATGATATAACTAGATAAGCACCGGCCAATTGTCAATAAACAGCTGTTTAAATGTTAATTTAATGTGATCGCGAGTCGCAACTATCAAGTCTTAGTACCTGGTCACTGCGAGAAAGCAAAATGGGGATCACAGCTCTCCCTCTCGATCGCTATAACTGGCTGCCAAATGCAAAGTACAACGAGCCATTGTCGTTCTCTGCTATCAGCAACATGGTAGCAATAGACTATTATCGGCTTTAAACATGTTTTTCTTATTATTAATAAATAAGGAAAACACCTCTGCATTCATATTATTTCCTACACTCTTTCCACTAGGCTAAGAAGGTAATACGCCTTAATCATAGACACAGGGGGCTTAAGGCCTAATGATGACAAACAAGTACATTCCCTGTTGGATCTTTTTGTATCTCTTAAGCTTCCAAGCCCATTCTAGCTGTGCGGACATTAAGGTCGATCACCAACGGTTAGAATGTTATGACCAGCTATCAAAGGGTGGCCTCGAACTATCAGACAACGCTGATCAATCAGTAACATCTAAAAGTGAAGCGAAAGCGTTCAACCTCACGACGATGGATAGTAGTGAGATTGTCAGCTATTTCAATGACAGGAAAGTATTTCAACTGACCCCACACTATCCCAACTACATCCTCCCGCTGTCGTATAACGAAAGGCCTAATGAAGAAGCCTTTGAGGAATTTGCTCCCGGCGCAGAACTCGACAGATTTGAAGTGAAGTTTCAGATCAGCGGCAGACTCAAACTGTTGGATGATATCTACCGAGATAACTGGGATATCTGGTTTGGCTATACCCAAACAGCATGGTGGCAACTGTATAACTCTGATGAATCAGCGCCTTTCAGGGAAACCAATTACAGCCCTGAAATCTTTGCCTCCTACTACTCGGATGTGGATATCTTAGGTTTTAAACTCGTCATGACGGATATTGGTCTAATTCACCAGTCGAACGGACGCTCTGAATTACTCTCCCGAAGCTGGAATCGACTATATGCTAACTTTCAATTTACCAGAGACGACTTTTATCTATCCATTCAGCCCTGGTATCGCATTCCTGAAAGTGATGAGGACGATGACAACCCTAACATCGAAGATTACATGGGCTACGGAAATTATCGCCTGACATACAAAGACGAGGGAACACTGTATAGCCTTTTATTACGTAACAACCTAAAGTTTGACGATAATAAAGGCGGCATCGAGTTAAGTTTGGCATTCCCCGTTTACGATATCGTGAAACTGTACCTGCAATATTACAACGGCTACGGTGAAAGCTTGATTGACTATGACCATTACGTAAACCGAATCAGTCTGGGGATATTAATTTATGAGTGGTTATGAGCAGAGCAAAACACACTCAACCAATCAATATAACATGAGGTTACAAGATGTTTTTTTGTATTACACTATTTTATATATAAAAGGACAGCCATATAATCATGCCTGTCCTTAATTCAATACATTTCATTTGCTAAGTTGATACGGTTTCTTCCTCTAAGCTCTCATCAGATTGATTCAAGGGGGAGGCGTTTAGGGTGAGACTGATTTCTTTTCCCCACTCACCATTCTTGTCACTATCTACTTTCCAGCCCATCACACCTCCAAAAAGGATATGTTGATGCTGCGCTTGTCGAATAATTTTTCTCAATTCACTCAAGCTTAGAAATCCTGTTGAATGGCCAGGCACCCCGACATCATCAGGTGTGACCGGTTTTCCGAGGAGAATTTTGCTCGCAGGAACCCCCTGAGTAGTGATACTTTCAATCGACGTAGAATTTGGCTTTTCTTCATACATATTAGGAAACAGCTTATCGAATGAATCATATGCATAATAGGCCCAGCTTCCCTGGTTGTAATATTGAATATTGTAAAAATCAATATTGCTATCAGTCAT
>NZ_JAKRFQ010000201.1 GCF_022347985.1 Photobacterium sp. OFAV2-7 | reverse complement strand
ATGACCTTCCGTAAGCTGGAAGAGCGCAGCCGTGCTTTTGCTGCATATTTGCAAAATGAGCTCAAGCTGAAAAAGGGCGACCGTGTTGCAGTGATGATGCCGAACCTGCTGCAGTATCCGATCGCCTTGTTTGGAATTTTGCGTGCCGGTTGTGTGGTGGTTAATGTTAACCCGCTTTATACCCCGCGAGAACTTGAGCATCAGCTAAACGATTCCGGCGCCAAAGCGATTGTTATTGTTTCGAACTTTGCACACACTCTAGAAAATGTGGTGAAAAACACCGGCGTCCAGCACGTTGTCCTGACAAGGCTGGGCGATCAGCTCTCACGGCCGAAAGGTACGCTGGTTAACTTTGTCGTCAAGTACATTAAGAAGATGGTGCCGAAGTACCACCTTCCTCACGCTACCTCCATGCGATCGGCGCTGAGCAAAGGCCGTCGGATGCAGTACGTAAAGCCGTTCATGTCCGGCGACGATACCGCCTTCCTGCAGTATACCGGTGGGACAACCGGTGTCGCCAAAGGGGCGATACTGAGTCACCGCAATATGCTGGCCAATGTTATGCAGGCTAAAGGTGCCTACGGGCCGGTATTGACCGAGGGGCGCGAGCTGATTGTTACGGCATTGCCGCTTTATCATGTCTTTGCACTGACGGTAAACTGTCTGCTGTTTATTGAAATGGGCGGCCGAAATCTACTGATCACCAACCCGCGTGACATTCCGACTTTTGTCAAAGAGCTTCAGCGCTACCCGTTTACGGCGATCACCGGGGTGAATACGCTGTTTAATGCGCTTGTGAATAACGAAGATTTCCACGAACTTGACTTTAGCAACCTGCGCCTGTCGGTGGGCGGTGGCATGGCCGTACAGCGAGCCGTGGCTGACAAGTGGAAGCAGATGACCGGCAATTACTTGCTGGAAGGGTACGGTTTGACGGAATGCTCTCCGTTAGTGGCTGCTTACCCGTATGATCTGGTTGATTACAATGGATCAATAGGCTTGCCGGTACCGTCTACTGATGTGCGGATGGTAGATGATGAAGGCAATGTGCTGGGTAATGATCAAACTGGTGAGCTACAGGTGCGTGGTCCTCAGGTGATGCAGGGTTACTGGCAGCGTCCGGAGGCGACTAAGGAAGTACTGACGGACGATGGCTGGTTATCCACCGGTGATATCGTTCGCTTTGATGAAGACGGCTTCTTGCATATTGTTGATCGCAAGAAAGACATGATTCTGGTGTCGGGTTTTAACGTTTACCCCAATGAAATTGAAGATGTTGTTGCCCTGAACAGCAAGGTGCTGGAAGTGGCCGCGATTGGTCTGCCGCATGAAGTCTCCGGCGAAGTGGTGAAGATTTGCGTGGTCAAGCGGGATCCGAATCTGACCCGCGATGAGCTTCTGATGCACTGCCGCGAGCACCTGACCGGGTATAAAGTGCCGAAGGTTGTCGAGTTCCGTGACGAGCTGCCGAAAACCAATGTCGGTAAAATCTTGCGCCGAGCTTTGCGTGAAGAATCGGATAAGCAGCCGCAAGAAGCATAAGCTGTCAATTCAGGTTACAATGAGATTAATTCGAGTGCCGGCTATAACGCCGGCACTTTCTTTCGGTTAGTCATAACTGATAAAAAAGGTTTGCTGTGAATTTTGAAATCATAACAACAACTGAGCGGTTGGAAATTGTCTGCGAGCATGCCCGCACCAAGGCGGCAGTCATGCTTGATACGGAATTTGTCCGCACGCGTACCCTGTACCCCAAGCTCGGATTGATCCAGCTGTTTGACGGGGACAGTTTGGCTTTGATTGATCCGCTGGAAATTGACGATCTAGAGCCGCTATGGGCCCTGCTTCGCGATCAGTCAGTCACCAAGGTACTGCATGCCTGCGGCGAGGATCTGGAAGTATTTCAGCATTACGCCGGCTGCCTGCCGACACCAATGATCGATACCCAGGTGATGGCTGCGTTTCTCGGCTATGGCGTCTCTGCCGGTTTCGGAACCCTGGTTAATGACTTCCTGGGGATAGAGCTGGATAAAGGCGAAGCTCGCACTAACTGGCTGGCTCGTCCGCTATCGGCAAAACAGCTCGATTATGCCGCGGCAGATGTGTTTTATCTGCTGCCGCTGTACCAGAAGCTCTCGGCACAGGTTGAAGAGAAAGGATGGCAGGATGCATTGGTGCAGGAGTGTGCTGCACTTATGCTAAAGCGCATTAAGCCGGTTGACCCCGAGAAAGTGTATCTGGATATCAAGAATGCCTGGCAGCTTGAACCCAAGCAGCTGGCCGTGTTGCAGAAAGTGGCCAAGTGGCGTTTGCTGGAAGCCCGCAAGCGGGACTTAGCCCTGAACTTTATTGTCAAAGAGCTGCACTTGTGGAAGTTGGCGCGCTATAACATTCGCTCCAAGGCCGTTATGGCCAAAGAGGGCTTTGATAATATGGAGATTCAGCGCCATGCCAATCGCCTGATGAAAATGGTGCATGATGTTGATGATATGCCTCCTCAGCAGTACCCGGAAAAAATCGTTCGGCTTGTAGATCTGGCTGGCTACAAGCAGCTGGTGAAGCGGATAAAGGATGAAGTCGCAAAAGTTGAGAAGGAAACAGGCCTTGCCCCGGAGTTTCTGGCCTCCAAGAAGCAGGTTAACCAGCTGATTTCGTGGGCGTGGAAGAAGCAAAGGCCTGCCGATGATCGTCCCGATATGCTAAAGAACTGGCGAAAAGAGCTGTTTGAAGCGCGCGTGCTCCCTTTGTTGGACAGATAGAAAAAGCCCCGGTTGTAGTGACCGGGGCTTTTATTTTGAATGACGGTTATTTTTCTTCTTCCGGCAAGGTGACATTGAGCTCCAGAACAGAGAGATCTTCTTCTTTCTGATCCAGGTTGACACTGACTTGGTCCGGAGTGATCTCAACATATTTGCGGATCACCTCAAGAATGTCTTGTTTTAGCTGCGGCAGGTAGCTAGGCGTGCCTTGGTTGGCCGTACGCCTTTCGGCAACGATGATTTGTAGCCTTTCTTTGGCTACGCTCGCCGTTGTTGGTTTCTTGGGGCGGAAAAACTCTAGCAAAGCCATAGTGAATTAGCCTCCAAACAAGCGTTTAAGGAAGCCTTTTTTCTCTTCCTCTAAGAAACGGAACGGGCGTTCTTCACCCAGTAGACGGCCGACAGTATCTTCATAGGCCATACCGGCGTCGGATTCCTTGTCGAAAATAACAGGCTCACCCTTGTTGGAGGCATTCAGTACCGCCTGACTTTCAGGGATCACGCCCAACAGTGGAATGTGCAGTATCTCTTCGACATCACCAACACTGAGCATTTCACCCAATGTCACGCGAGCAGGGTTGTAGCGGGTCAGAAGCAGGTGCGTTTTCACCGGCTCCAGCGAGTTTTCCGCACGGCGCGACTTGGAATCGAGAATACCCAGGATACGGTCGGAATCTCGGACCGAAGAAACTTCCGGGTTCGTAGTGACAATCGCTTCATCGGCGAAATACAGCGCCATCAGCGCACCGGTTTCGATACCTGCCGGTGAGTCACAGATAATAAAGTCGAAGCCCATCTCATCCAGATCATTGAGTACACGCTCGACACCTTCACGGCTGAGGGCGTCCTTGTCACGTGTCTGGGAGGCTGGCAGCACGAAGAGGTTCTCGACGCGCTTGTCTTTGATCAGCGCCTGGTTGAGGTTGGCTTCACCGTTAATCACATTGACAAAGTCATATACGACACGACGCTCGCAACCCATGATCAGGTCAAGGTTACGCAGGCCGATATCGAAATCAATAACTGCAGTTTTTTTGCCGCTTAAGGCAAGGCCCGATGCGATAGCTGCACTGGAGGTTGTTTTACCAACGCCACCTTTCCCCGAGGTAACAACGATAATACGTGCCATCTATAAATTCCTTATCAAACGTTATAAAGCCAAATGCTCTATGTTTAAATTATTTTCAGCAAGTGAGATAACGACACCTTTACCCCAGAACTCAGCTTCAATTTTATCACTTAGCCAGTAGTTTCCGGCAATGGAAATCAGTTCAGATTGCAAATTTTGACAAAAAATACGCGCCTGTTGCTGGCCGCTGGCCCCGGCAATTGCCCGGCCGCGCATTGTACCGTAGATATGGATGCAGCCATCGGCAATAATTTCTGCACCGGCACTGACATGGTTCATGACTACCAGATCACAGTTTTTGGCATAGATTTGCTGGCCTGAGCGTACTGGCGTGCGAATAATCCTGGTTGGCTCCATGGCCGTTTCGGCCGCTTTAGTTTGTCGTGCAGCATTCATGATAGCAAACCCGGCGCGCTTTGCCTGACTTTGCAATTGAGTATCTTTACAGCCACTTATCCCTACAGGGATCATTCCTGCCTTTTGCACTTCCGATTTTAACTTACTGAAGTCGATGTTGTTGCCGGCTTGGCTAATGTCGATGACGACGGGTGCAGCGGCGAAGAAATTGGGCGCCTGACTGACTTTTTCTTTTAAGAAGTCCGTCGCCTTTTCGATGTCCCCATCAACAAGATGCAGGGCCGAGAGCGTGAAAGAGCTCCCTTTCAGTTCTGCTGGTTTTGTCATACTCATTTAATGACTGTCGCTTAATTAGCCGTTAAGGCTCGTTATCACATAGATACTTGCATGTTATATTCCCAAGGGTATATCAGCAAGCTATCCTTGCTTTAGCGTTGGAAATTCAGACCAGCGTCCCATCTGTGCCGTCTTAGACTGGCTATTCGAGGGAATGATTTCGCAAAATCGCGGTCTGAATGAGATGAAAGCTTTAACGAACAGGCTATTTTTAATGTTTTGTGCAATTTACAAAAGCCCTAAGAAAGAAAACACATATCTATATATCAATACTAAAGATGACTTCTCGGATGTTCCTGAGAGTCTGATGACAACCTTTGGTACCCCGCAGTTTGTGATGGTACTTAAGCTTGATAATGGACGTAAATTAGCACTGGCTGATGTGGAGAAGGTAAAAGAAGCTCTGGCGACAGTTGGTTATTACCTTCAGGTTCCACCGCCAGTTACGAATTTGCTTGAGAAATATAAGGCCGACAAAGTCGGAAAAGATGCAAAAGGGTAACTATGCGTAAGAGATTGATGTCGGCCCTGGTGGCCTTAGGTTTAGGGATCTCATCATCGGCCTTTGCGGCTGATGCAGGGTTTGACGAATATGTACTCGGGCTGAAAGCCGAAGCCCGGGAAAATGGAATTTCAGAGTCGATAATCAACTCTGCTTTTGACGGCATAGCATTTACTGAGCGTGCCGTTAAGGCTGATAAAAACCAGCCAGAAAAAAAGTTGACCTTAGATGAATATATCCCTCGGGCGGTCCCTGAATGGAAAGTTAAGCAAGCAAACCAGTTATATCGGAAGCACAAAACGGCATTGGATAAAATTGGTCGGCAGCTTGGCGTACAGCCAAGGTTTATTGTCGCCCTGTGGGGCGTAGAAAGTAATTTCGGTCGTCTGATGGGAAATTACAATGTGATTGAAGCACTCTCTACATTAGCTTATGAAGGGCGCCGAGAAGCTTTTTTCCGTGGCCAGGTGATGGCGGCGCTAGAAATTTTGGATGCCGGACATATCACTCCAGCTAAGATGAAAGGTTCTTGGGCGGGAGCGATGGGGCAGCCTCAGTTTATGCCGACGTCATTTTTAGCTTATGCGATCGATGGAAATAATGATGGTCGCATTGATATTTGGAACACGGAGGCAGATGTATTTGCCTCGGCAGCCAATTATCTGAGTAAGTCAGGCTGGGATGATAAATATACCTGGGGACGGCAGGTGAAAATACCGAATGGTATCGATGAGTCACTTCTGGGTATTGAAAAGGATAAAGGTCGCCCGCTGGCAGAATGGCAACAGCTAGGTGTTAGAAGATTAAATGGGCAGCCTTTACCCAGGGCTGATATTAAAGCTTGGCTTATTCAACCCGATGATAATCATGGCAGGGCATACTTGGTATACGGAAATTACCAGACATTGCTAAAGTGGAATCGGTCACATTATTTTGCGCTCGCTGTCAGCCACCTGGCTGATCAAATACGATAAGGTTGAAAAGAAAGCCAGACATTATGTCTGGCTTTTTTATCTCTGATAAAACACGCTGAGTTCTATCGTCAGAGTTATTTATTCACTGAATGGTATATACCTTCGAAGAGACGAGATAACCCTTTAAAGGGAGGCCTGACAGGCATGCCTGCGAAGGCCAGACACAAAAAAGCCTGGAATTATTCCAGGCTTTTGTTCAGCTTATATTCAGCAATTATTTGATTTCGAAATCTTCTAGAGATTTGCCTTCATCAAGTGCTTTTTTCAGTGCACTTGGTGTACGGCCTTGACCTGTCCAAGTCTTTTCTTCGCCGTTTTCATCAAGGAATTTATATTTAGCAGGACGAGCAGCACGTTTTGCTTTAGGAGCTTTGCTTAGTGTTGCCAGTAATTCTTCTGGGTCGATGCCGTCAGCTAGAAGCATTTCACGGTACTGAGCCAGTTTCTCGTTACGTTCATTTTCTTTTGCACGTTCTTCAGCTTCAGCTTCTTCACGTTCAGTAACGACAGTTTGTAGTTTCTCAAGAGCTTCTTGAAGTTGCTCTAGAGTATATTCACGAGAAAGAGCGCGAAGGCTACGTAGGTTTAACAGCGCTTTCATTGCATCAGACATTTTTAATTTCCTGTTGGCCTAAAACTATTTTAAATAATAATAGCAGTCACAAATCAATAATTGCAATAATAATACTTTTAATACCCTGATGCCAAATAAAATATCCACTCTCTATTTGAATTTTTTCT
>NZ_JAKRFQ010000200.1 GCF_022347985.1 Photobacterium sp. OFAV2-7 | reverse complement strand
GATCACTATGACCGATTGGGATCGGGCGCAGATATTGGTTGAAGTGGGAGAGCATCATGGTTTCTTTCTGGCTTCACAAAATGCAATTCGTGACAGTTATGCCGATTTTTCCCAGCCTGTACTTAACCAGGTATGGAGCTGGTTCAGCCTGTCTGATTCGATTGATACCGAAAGTGAAATGTTCAAGAAAGAGGCTGTAGTTACGGCGATTTTTGGTTCGAACAAGTGGTTCTGGTTACACAAGTCGGGCTATCGGGTAGAGAAAAAACCGCGTCACCCGAGCACTCTGATAGAGCTACTGTTGACTGGTGAAGTCGGGGCAGTGCTTGCCAATGAATTTGTGATGAAAGAGGCGATTGAAAGTCTGGGGATCAGCCATCGCGCGATCACTCGTATCGCTGTTAAGGAAAAGCCTCTAGGGGTATATTTTTCAAAGAAATTTACCAAGCAGTACCCGCTGTTTGTCGGTGAGTTTAACCAAGCCGTTGGTCTGTGTAAGGAGAGGTAATATGCCATTATCACTAAGAATTATAAGCTCTCCTGATGGAGAGCCCATTTCGGAATGGACTAAGAATTTCCCTGAAGAGGGGGGAAGCATTGGACGTTCCTATGGTACCACTATGCAATTGTCAGATGCATCGAGGACTATCTCGGGTACGCATGCAATTATTAACCGTGGAAGTCGCGGCTATCAGATAATGGATGTCAGTACTAACGGACTGTTTATTAATGGCAATAACCAGCCGCTGGGAAAGGATAACAGTTCTAGCCTTAGTGATGGTGATGTCCTGGACCTTGGGCAGTATCGGATAATGGTATCTTGTTTTGTGCCGGAGCGTGCGCAGAGCAAACCTTCCGTTGCTGCAGAGTCATCATATCTAGGAGACTGGGCTGATGATCCTTTTGGCAGTGAGTGTCCTGTAAAGGAACCACCTGTGCAGGGAGAAGCAGTACGGCAGGAACAAAAGCTGTCATTTTCCGCATTTGCTGATTCGACATTATCGGAAAATACGACAAATGTTGAATTGGATCCTTTCGCCGATATGGAACCGGAAGTGCTGCCGATAGTTGAGCATATGCATATTGATCAGCTCAAAGATGACAGTTTTGATGATGACCCCTTTTCCGATGAACAGTCTGAGCTGCTCGCTTCAGTTCCGTTTGTAACCGGTATTCGACCAGCTCAGGGCAGTTCTCTGACCCAGAGCTCGACAAAATCCGAACCCGCAGCCCTTCCGTCGGTTGGAATGGATCCTCAGCAACTCCTGATGATGCAGGCAAGGCAACAGGAAATGATGATTCAGGCTGCTGAAATGGCGCTTGGCAGGCTGATGGACGAGATGGCTCCGACCAACCTTGAAGAGATGTTCAAAGATTTGGTTCGGCCCGGTTTTTTTAGCCCTAAGCCGGACTATTGGGAAATGTATAAGCGTTATTTCCTTCGCCAGCAGGACAATCAAGAATGGCAGTTAAAATTCAAAGCCTATTTCAGCGAGAGTTTACGAATTAAACAATCCCTCGGAGAACAGTGATATGGCAAAAAAGCTCTTTATGGTTCTTAGCGTTTTCCTGCTCAGTGGATGCAGTTATTTAGCGTTTTGGAAGGACGCAACGCCATTACAGGTGATCGTCAATATTGAAGCCGCCAATAATATCAACCCGAACATTGATGACTTGGCATCTCCGCTGGAAGTACGTATTTACCAACTTCAGGATAGTGAGGCCTTTAATCAAGCCAGCTTTATTGATTTGTATAACGATGATCAGGGGGTGCTTAAGGCAGGACTGCTCTCTAAGCGGAACCTCGACAGCTTGCTTCCCAACGAAGAACGTCAGGTGGTCATTCCGTTGATTCCCGAGACGGAGTATATCGCAATAGTGGCGGCCTTTGCTGATTTTCGTGAAGCCAAGAACAAAGCGATTCTCCAGATCATGCCCGGGGTGCCTGTTGTGATTGACGCCAAGGTTGATGGCATCAGTGTAAGTATTACCGGTAAAGAGGACTAACCAAAAATGGATAAGAAAAAAGTCGTTTGGTCTGAAGGTATGTTCCTTAGCCCGCAGCATTTCCAGCAACAAGAGCGCTACCTTGAAGGCTTTGTAAAAGACTATCGTGATTTGATGATCCCAAACCGTTTTGGTCTGGTGGAGCTAGAGCTCGACAGTGCGTTAACTAATATCGGAAAAGTCGGTATCAAGCGGGCGAAAGGGTTATTCCCTGATGGTACACCATTTTATGTACAGAATGGTTTAGCGCTTGAAGTGCCTCCCGGGACGAACGACAAACTGGTCTATCTGGCACTGCCTATTTACCGTTCTGGCGTAGTGGACATTGGCAACCAGCAAGACAAACACCGTCGTTATCATCGTCATGATCATAATGTATTCGATACCAGCAGAGAGCAGAGTGAAGCTCTCCAGCTTGAGTTGGCTTGCCTAAATATAGAGTTGAAGCTGGAAGGGGATGATCTGCAGGATTATACCGTTGTTCCTATTGCTCATGTAACCGAGCATAAGGCGGACGGTGAGGTCGCCCTGAACAAAGCCTTTATTCCTGTTTGTCTGCATTTTACGGTATCTGACTACCTGCAGGATAATGTCAATGATATCTACGCTCAGATGCAGTACCGGGCACGTAGTATATCTCAACGCCTTCAGGTTGAATCTGGCAGTAAAAGTCATCAAGCCCTGATTCGTGATTATTTGTGGATGCAGGCGCTGGGGCGCTGGTTGCCAACTGTTAAGTCCTGGCTCGATACCGGCACAGTAGCTCCGCAGGATATCTATCATGAATGCCAGAAAATTGTTGGTGAGATGCAGGGGCTGGAAGGAAATATGCCTCAGGAATACGGACGCTGGGAGCATGGCCGCCTTTATGCGCTGTTTGCAGACTTGTTCTCTGATATCAGGATTTTACTCCGTGAAGTGCAGCTCGACAGTCTAACTACCCTAGTATGGGATTCGAGCTTATTTGAAAAACGTCGTTTGCTGCGGACTCTTGTTCAGGATCGTGCACTGTTTAATGGCGGGCGTTTTGTCTTGGTGGTGTCGTCAGAACTTGGGTCGATAAAGCTTAGTGATCAATTTCCACTGGCGAGTAAGTTGGCAGGAAATAGTTCTATTGCTGATCTAGTCCGTAATGCGCTCTCCGGTGTGCCGTTACGAACGCTTCCGGTTCCGCCGTCTGAACTAAAAGCGCGCAGTGATGCTGCATATTTTGAGATAGATACTCAGTCACCACTATGGCGAGAACTTATTCAGAAAGACGAACCGATCGCTTTGCACATTGATAGTCGTATCGGTGATGTTGATATTGAATTTATTGTGATTCGCTAGGAACTAAATGCATGACATCATTATTTAATGAGCAAGAGACGATAGCGATCCGCCGCCCCGATCCAGTTCGACAGGCAAAGCCGGAAGAGAAACTTTCGCCACTAGACTTAAGTGGTACCGAAAAGCTGATTGAGCAGTTGGCAATTTACCGCAACCCGCTGTTAAATAACGCAAGTGAGCTGCTTTCATTATTAGTCAGTTTGCCGCGCCAGGGATCGCCGCTCGATATCGATGGGTTCCGTCAGCAGTTGCTTGATGCTATTGCAGACTATAAACAACGAGGGCTGTTTCTGGACTACCATCCGAGTGTTATCGAAAAAAGTTGTTTTGTAATCTGTGCTGCATTCGACGAAACGATCCTTTATACCAGTTGGGGGGAGAAGTCGCGTTGGGAGAATCACTCTCTGCTGAGCAAGGTATTTAATCAGCGTGATGGCGGTGAGGTTTTTTTCCACCTACTTGATCAGGCCCGTCGCCAACCAGCAAAGCTGGTGGATTTTCTTGAGTTGCAATATGTGCTGATCATGTTGGGTTTCCTTGGGAAATATCGCCATTCCGAGCGCCAGAAAATTAATGAGCTTAAGTCTGAGCTGTATACGATTATTCGTTATTACCGTGAAGAGTCAGTATTGCTTGTCCCTAAAACGCCAGAGTTGCCGGAAGTGAAAAAGCCTTGGTGCTTTCTCAGCGCGGCAAAGTTGTTGTTCATAACTCTATTGGTACTCCTTGGCTCGTATATTTTTTCAGAGTACTGGTATCACAACCGAAGTGAAGCAACCTTGTTGGCATTTAGCTCGCTGAAGATGGAAGGGTTTGACCATGGCTCTTCAAGCAAGGATTTGGTTTATGTCAGTACTGATGAAGATTTGGGGCTGGCTAAAGCTGACAAAGAACAACAGCCTCAGCCTGAGAGTGCTACCCCTCCAAAGGCTGGATGGGAGGTTTTACTCGCTGGATTTGCTGAACGTGCCGATGGCGAGCGACTAGAAAAAGACCTCAAAGCTGCAGGTTACCCTGTCGAACTACATGATGTAGCCGATGGTACTGAGCTTATCGTGCCGAATCAGGCGGATATGACAAAAGCTAACCTTCTGAAAAATGAATTAAATGTTCGCTTTGGCCTTAATGCAACTGTTCGTCGAAATAGGCAGTAATAACAATGATGAAACTAAACAAGCCATTACTTTTGCTGTCGATAGCTCTGTTTGCTTGCTTTGGCGCAGCATGGCTATGGATTCCCGTTGATCCGGAATCGGATCCTGTATACAAGTCTGCTATTTTGCTGGGGATTTTGGTTGCGGCGCTACTGGCATTGGTCTTTTGTTATCGACCAGTGCGATCCAAAGAGAAAGACAAACAGCACGAGCAATCCATTTTATTTAAACAGGATGTCAGAACGATTCGTCTGTTGTTCAAGGCGGCGGTTAAGCAATTACACGGAATCCGTGGCAATAAGCTGAAAAGTATATATGACTTGCCTTGGTATGTGCTGTTGGGCGGAGAAAATGATGCCAAGAGCAGCCTATTGCAGCAAAACAACCTAGAACCCGTATTACATCGCTCTATTGGTGAAAGCGATACCGATCAATATATCCGTTTTTGGAGCAATGATGATGCTGTTGTTATTGAGGTCGGCCATCGTTTGTTTGACAGCGAAGGCATTGACGAAAGCCTGTGGCGTGAGCTGGCTAAACAATTGCTGAAGTACCGCCCAAGACAAGCTCTGAATGGAGTGATCAGCGCCATTGCTTGTGATCAGTTTTTGCAATGCGATAAGAAAGCTCGCCTTGTTCTTAGTACCAATCACCAGGAGGCGATTCTTCAGCTCGGCGAACAAACTGGGTTGGTACTGCCTGTTTATCCGGTATTTACAAAAGCAGATACGATTTCTGATTTTGTTAATTTCTTTGCCAGCTACTCCGGTCGTGATGTTGAAAACCCATTTGGCGTAACTTTCCCCATTGGAGAGACGCATCATTTTGAGTCACATAAGCTTGATCTGTCGTGCCAGGAGATTCTGAAGAATTTGGTCCAGCAGCAATTTCAGCTGTTGCGTGAAGCTCGCAAAGATGAAACAGACTCTGTCATCGCATTACCCTATCAGCTGTCAGTATTTTTTGAGCGGGCAAGTGAACTGCTTACAAATATAGGCCGAGAGAACCGAGTTCGTCAGGCTGTCTGGTTACGCGGGATGTATCTGGTAACCACTGGGCAAAAAGGAATGATTTATGACCTCCTGACACAGCTAGTGGCCGATAAAGCTGCTTTTAATGCGGATATAACCCATTCCCAACCACCCGGTCGCAAGAATCTATTTTCGAGCAGGATCTTCAGTCATGTCATCTTGCCTGAAGCTGATATTGTCGGGGTGAATACTCAGCGTCATTATGGCTATCTAGCTGCTCGATGCGCTCTTGTCTGTGGTTTGGTTGGGGTGATTGCCGTTTTTGGCCTGCAGCTTCGAGATAACTGGAATGATGATGAAGCATTCAGGAGTAAAGCTGTAACAGAGCTGAGCCTGTATAGTAGCGATGTTAACAGGCTACAGGAAGGACACAATGGCCTTGCAGAGTTGATCCCTGTTCTCAATGAATTACGGGTTGTCGATCAGCAAGGTTCAAAGCCGCTTCACTGGTATCAAAAAGTCAGTATTAAGCAAGAAGATACGGCGGAGCAGATCCGTCATGTATATCAGCAGCAGTTACAGTTGTTCCTTCTGCCTGAGATTGCCGATCTTCTGAGTAGCGAGTTGTATGTTTACGTGAGCTTGGGTAACCCTAGTAAGGTGTTTGAGCTGCTGCGCTATTATCAAATGCTGTTTGATGCCAAGCGTCTTGATCAGGACGAAATGATTAATTATCTGGTTGATACTCTTGACGAGCAGGGTGAGATCTCTGCGGATAGTATTAATCAGCTTAGTTTCTTGATGACAGATCTTTTTGGCAGTGACTATAGTCATGCTCTTGAGCCTAACGAAGAATTGATTTCGATAGCGGTTCAGAATCTCGAGGGTCTGTCTCCTGAGCGCCTGATCTATGCCCGAATCAAGACGTTGCCAGAGTACCGTAACCGGGTGGATGTGCGTCGACAGTTGGGTGACAAATTTTCATCGATGTTCCGCTTCAAGTCAGGTTTTCATGGCTACTTGTTACCTGAGCTTTATACCCGCCAGGGCTTTTCAAAAATAGATTTATCAGTTAAATCTCGATTGTTGAAAAAACAGCTTGAAGAGTTCAAGTCTATTCAGGGTGATATGTCCGGCGCATCGGTTGCAGAGCTTACCAAACTCAGCAAGAAAGTGCAGCGACTCTACTACTCCGATTATATTTACCAGTGGAAAGAGCTGGTAAAGAATATTGAGATCAAAGAGTTTGGCAGTATGACGGATCTGGCTTATGCGGTAAAAGCTGTTCGGGATCCGGCCAACAGCCCTTTGATTGATGTACTGGATGCGGTGGTCATCAATACC
>NZ_JAKRFQ010000199.1 GCF_022347985.1 Photobacterium sp. OFAV2-7 | reverse complement strand
CAAAAAAAACAGTAAAAATTCAAATCCAGGAATAATAAACTTGATTCAAATTAAATTTTTCTAAAAATCTTTTTGTTATATTGCTTAACAATCGCTATCCTAGACGCGCCTAAAGTAATTGTTGCCTGTAATCATCGTTCTGGCAACCTAAGGCAGCCTCCAGGGATGGCCCAGGATTGTGGGTTTCTCAATTCTCTATTATACGGACATAACTCGAATTTGACCCAGATTGGATCGGCATATTCAAAAGTCGTCTATCCTATGGGTAATTTTTCATCAGTTGAATATCAACTTTCAGACAGATTATAGGTAGTCACTCTCATGTCTAAGCTGGTTTTAGTTCTTAACTGCGGTAGTTCTTCTCTTAAGTTCGCTGTTGTTGACGCGGTATCAGGTGAAGAGCACCTGACAGGTCTTGCAGAATGTCTGCACCTTCCAGAAGCACGTATCAAGTGGAAACTTGACGGTAAGCACGAAGCACAACTAGGTAACGGCGCAGCTCACGAAGAAGCGCTAGCGTTCATGGTTGACACTATTCTTGCTTCTAAGCCGGAACTAGCTGAAAACCTAGCGGCTATCGGTCACCGTGTTGTACACGGCGGCGAGAAGTTCACTCAGTCAGCGCTAATCGACGAAACAGTTCTAAAAGGTATCGAAGACTGTGCAACACTGGCACCTCTTCACAACCCTGCTCACATCATCGGTATTAAAGCAGCTCAGAAATCTTTCCCAGCACTGAAAAACGTTGCTGTATTCGATACTGCTTTCCACCAGACAATGCCTGAAGAAGCGTACCTATACGCGCTACCGTATAACCTTTACAAAGAGCACGGTATCCGTCGCTACGGTATGCACGGTACTTCTCACCTGTTCATCACTCGCGAGACTGCGAACATCCTTGGCAAACCAGAAGATGAACTAAACATCATCAACTGCCACCTGGGTAACGGCGCATCTGTTTGTGCAATCAAGAACGGTAAGTCTGTAGATACATCTATGGGTCTGACTCCTCTTGAAGGTCTGGTAATGGGTACACGTTGTGGTGACATCGACCCAGCTATCATCTTCCACCTGCACGACAACCTAGGTTACTCTGTTGAGAAGATCAACACGATGCTAACTAAAGAGTCTGGCCTACAGGGTCTGACTGAAGTGACTTCTGACTGTCGTTTCGTTGAAGACAACTACGGTGAGAAAGAAGAAGCAACACGTGCAATGGACGTGTTCTGCCACCGCCTTGCGAAGTACGTTGCTGGCTACACGGCATCTCTGGAAGGTCGTCTGGACGCAATCACTTTCACCGGCGGTATCGGTGAAAACTCAGCTCCTATCCGTGAGATGGTTCTAAACCGCCTTGCTATCCTAGGTGTTGAAGTTGACGGTGAAGCTAACCTTAAAGCGCGCTTCGGCGGCGAAGGTGTTATCACTACTGAAAACAGCCGTGTACCTGCAATGGTTGTTTCAACTAACGAAGAACTAGTAATCGCAGAAGATACAGCGCGTCTGGCTGAAATCTAATCTGGCGATACTTTGCTGTGCACTAGGCGCGGCAAATAATGGCTGGCTTTGGCCGGCCATTTTTTCATGGCTTTATCGTCGAAGACGAAAGTTATGACTTTTTTTTGTGGTGCTGCTCAATGACGGTTAACAAATCATTATTGAACAGCACTGTATTGTTCAATAGTTGAGGAATCCATAGTGTCCCGTACTATTATGCTTATTCCGGTTGGTGCCGGAGTTGGTCTTACTAGCGTTAGCCTTGGTGTGCTACGTGCAATGGAACGCAAAGGTGTTCGCGTTTCTTTCTTCAAGCCTATCGCCCAGCCACGTCACGGCGGCGGCCAGCCTGATCTGACAACCAACATCATCACTGCCAACAGTGACATGAAAGTTGCAGAACCTTTCTCAATGGCTTGTGCCGAAGAGCTTATCCGTAATGATAAGAGCGATGTACTGCTTGAAGATATCGTTGCCCGTTTCAAAGAAGCGACAGCTGATGCTGAAGTAGCGCTAATCGAAGGTCTGGTACCAACTCGCAAGCACCCGTTTGCAAACCAAATCAACTATGAGATCGCAAAAACACTGGATGCGGAAATCGTATTCGTTGTTGCACCGGGTACAGACAACCCAGCTCAGCTTAAAGAACGTATCGAAGTAGCATGTTCTAACTTCGGCGGTATCAAGAACGAGCAAATCTCTGGCGTTGTCGTTAACAAACTAAACGCACCGGTTGATGCTGAAGGTCGTACTCGTCCGGACCTATCTGAAATCTTTGACGATGCAGAAGCAACAGTTCCTTCTCACGTAGAAGTAATGCAGGTATTCAACTCAAGCCCAATCCGTGTACTAGGCTGTGCACCTTGGAGCTCAGAGCTGATCGCGACTCGTTCACGCGATATCGCCAAGCACCTGAACGCTGAAATCATCAACGAAGGTGACATCGATACTCGCCGTATCAAGAGCATCACTTTCTGTGCGCGTTCTATCCCGCACATGGTTGAGCACTTCCGTCCGGGTTCTCTGCTTGTAACTTCTGCCGACCGTCCTGATGTTATTGTTGCAGCATGTCTGGCAGCAATGAACGGCGTTGAAATCGGTGCCCTGCTGCTAACAGGCGGCTACGAGCTACCTAAGCCAGTAATGGATCTGTGCGAGCGCGCATTCGAAACAGGCCTGCCTGTAATGACTGCACAAGGCAACACCTGGCAGACATCTCTGAACCTTCAGAGCTTCAGCCTGGAAGTACCAGCAGACGATAAAGAGCGTGTTGAGCTAGTTAACGAATATATGGCTAGCCATATTGACGGCCAGTGGATTGAATCACTGACTGAAGGTTCAAGCAAAGAACGTCGTCTGAGCCCGCCGGCATTCCGTTACGAGCTAACAGAACTTGCCCGTAAGGCAGCTAAGCGTATCGTACTTCCTGAAGGTGATGAGCCACGTACCGTTAAAGCGGCAGCTATCTGTGCTGAGCGCGGCATCGCGGAATGTGTGCTTCTTGGTAACCCAGAAGAAATCAAACGTGTTGCAGAACAGCAAGGCGTTACTCTAGGTTCTGGCGTCACTATCATCAACTCTGAAGAAGTTCGTGAGAACTACGTTGCTCGCCTGGTTGAGCTTCGTGGCGCGAAAGGTATGACTGACGTTGTTGCTCGTGAGAAGCTGCAAGACTCTGTTTTCCTAGGCACAATGATGCTTGAAAACAACGAGGTAGACGGCCTGGTTTCTGGTGCTGTTCACACAACGGCGAACACTATCGTCCCTCCGTTCCAGATCATCAAGACTGCACCTGATGCGTCAATCGTATCATCTGTATTCTTCATGCTACTGCCTGATCAGGTACTGGTATACGGTGACTGTGCAATCAACCCAGATCCAAATGCCGAGCAGCTAGCAGAAATCGCTATCCAGTCTGCAGATTCTGCTAAAGCATTCGGTATTGAACCACGCGTTGCAATGATCTCTTACTCTACCGGTACGTCTGGTAAGGGTGCTGACGTAGATAAAGTACGTGAAGCAACTCGCATTGCTCAGGAGAAGCGTCCAGATCTAGTGATCGATGGTCCTCTTCAGTACGATGCTGCGATCATGGAAAACGTTGCTGCTTCTAAAGCGCCTAACTCGCCAGTAGCGGGTAAAGCGACTGTATTCGTATTCCCTGACCTAAACACAGGTAACACGACATACAAAGCGGTACAGCGTTCAGCTGATCTGGTTTCTATCGGTCCAATGCTTCAGGGCATGCGCAAGCCAGTTAACGACCTGTCTCGTGGCGCACTGGTAGACGATATCGTATACACAGTTGCACTGACTGCGATTCAGGCCAAACAAGCCGAAGAAGCTAACGCTTAATCGTTATTAACGACTAAGAAATAGTTTGAACGCCTCCGCCATGCGGGGGCGTTTTTTATAGGAGAAAAGTGAGTTAAATTAATCACTTCCAATGAAAAAGATCTACCTGTAACAGTAAGTAGCCTTAATTCACCGCAACCTGAGGGCT
The DNA here is from genome assembly GCF_022347985.1 of Photobacterium sp. OFAV2-7. GTDB lineage: Bacteria > Pseudomonadota > Gammaproteobacteria > Enterobacterales > Vibrionaceae > Photobacterium. The sequence continues at coordinate 2,807 of NZ_JAKRFQ010000199.1, read as the reverse complement.
CTGATTGGTTTGGGCATGAAGCTTCGCCATGGTTCGAATACGATCGACACAATAATCAACTGACTTGCTCAACTCTCGTTTCAACCCAGTACCATCTTCAAGTTGCTCATAAGATGGCGCATCATTAGTTTCAACATAATCCGGCACATAACTACATAGCTCTTCAACAATCGTAGCCTCTGTTGCTATATCAATCAGACGAACATGAGCGGTATACATCACTTTATAGTTATCAAAATCATCTAAGAAATAGATGCTACCCCAGCCTAATGTTTTAACATCAAGAATATAGTCATAACCTGCATGTGACTTAACTAAGTCTGCTACGTCACTTTCAGCTGAAACCGTTTCTTCCGCTTCAACCACTTTAACGTTGTAGTTTTCGCTCAATCCATTACCAAGTTCTTTCGCTATGTCCCTTGCCGGATCTTTAACCTGGTTATTGATGATCATGTCATTGCCATTACTCACAGCTGTGGCAAAACCAATGAGTCCAAACTGCACATTAAGTGCTGTTTGAGCCGGAAAATCAGGAAGCGCGTCATACTTATTAAGCACTACGGACCTATCCTTTAATTTTTGTGACTCATCAAGTGTTAGTTCATTGGTTTTAATTGTTGTACAGCCCACGCCGAGAAGACTGATCAACCCGACCAGCATGGTCCTTGTAATATTGTTCATTGTAGCCTTTGTTCCTTTATTGATTATTATTTTTAACCAGAAAACAACCACTTGACTATATAATGAACTAGATAAAATATGATAAATCTACCTTACAGCCAAATGGCAAGGTTCGCAGTCTATTCGATACTGAAAAAACAGTCAAAGCGTTATTCTGCCAGCTCTATTCTACGATTAATAATCATCATCATTATTACTAAGAAGAGAATTTCATTGCAGAATTTAATAGTCAACCAAGATGCTTTTTTGGGTTAAATATACTCTGATGGAATTAATGAGGGGAGGTTGAATATTGACATATAAGGATTTGGAGAAACACACATATAAATAACAATAGTAAGTAGGGCAGTGTGATCTAGCAATATTTGTTCAGCCCCAAATGGGGTTAATGTTGGCAGCTACTAGGCCAATTTCAATCGCAAGTTTAAAGGCTATAAGCAGCTACCCCCAGGGAATATCGAGAGAAGTATCAAGGATAGTCGGCGGTACACAGCGGCCAATAATAATGGCCACCGCTTTTACTATGGCCATTATTGCTTTCATTGTTAATCAGGAATAATTGTCTACACCAGTAATACTCGACGTCCCCTGATCATTACTTTCCACGCAGGTAGATAATCCAATACCCCATCCCGACGAATACGCCACCACCGATAATATTACCAATCGTCACCGGAATAAGGTTATTCAGGATGAAATTGACCATGGTCAGATCGGCGAAGTCAGCAGGGTTCATTCCGCTCATCTGCCAGAATTCCGGGGAGGCCAGGTTTTTAATACCGATTGCCATCGGCACCTGGAACATGTTGGCAATGCAGTGCTCGAACCCAGCCGAGACGAACATTGCAACCGGCAATACCATCACAATGATTTTATCCGTCAGGGTACGACCGCTAAACGTCATCCATACCGCGACACAAACCAGGACATTACACATGATCCCCAGGGCAACGGCCTGGAAAAAACCATGGTGAAGCTTGTGCTGGGCAATTTGCATGGTGTTGATCCCCAGGGCACCGTCAGCTGACAGGTACTGTTTGCTGACCAGCATAATCCCCACCAACAACAAGGCACCGATAAGGTTGCCAATATAAACGACGCCCCAGTTCAGACACAGGCTTTTCCAACTGATTTTACCACTGGCTCGGGCAACCAAGGTGAGCACAGAGCTAGTAAAGAGTTCGCCTCCGGTGATCACCACCAAAATCAGCCCCAGGCTAAAAGCCAGCCCGCCGACAAAACGCGCCATACCCCACGCCATGTCCCCCGAACCAGTGGTTACTGTGGTATAAAAAACGAATGCAATCCCGATGTGCATTCCAGCAGTAATGGCCAGCAAAAGCGACTTCACCGGATCTTTTGTAGCTTTGCCGACGCCAACCTCAGCAGCCTTCTCGGCCATCTGTGGTGGTAACAGTGAATCAAACTGACCCTGACTCATAATCTTGTACCTGTACCTACTGAAACACATAAAAAAACGATGCCGGATAGTGAACCTAATCTAGGTGAAATACAAGACTCGACAGCAACAAAAACTCGATAAAAACGAGATTATACCTCGAATATTCCGAATCAACATATTTAGTAAACATCACTCAACATTTCAGTAATCCAATCGTCCAATTCGATCAAACTCGCCCTCACATTCGGCGCAGAAGAGCGTACGGTTATGTCTAATGCAGAGCCTCTGTGAAGTTGATAAGATGCAGGCACTTGCAGGTAAAGGGAATCACCTACACATCATGGATTTGTTGAATACTATCGGACTGTTTATTGGCTCATTGCTGTCCAACACGCTGGCTTCTCTGTCCGGAGGCGGCGCTGGCCTGATCCAGTTTCCATTGCTTATCTTTCTCGGCCTGCCCTTTGCCGTTGCACTGGCCACCCATAAAGTCGCCAGTGTCGCCCTCGGTCTGGGTGCCGCTATCAAACATATTAGGGCCGGAAGCCTTAACTGGTCGCTCACCGTCTATGTGATTGTGGCCGGTATGCTGGGTGTGATGGTGGGCGCCAATGTGATCTTGTTCGTACCGGGCAGAACAGCGGAAGCCATGCTGGGAGCATTGATTCTGGGACTGGGCATCTACTCGCTGACCAAAAAAGAGCTTGGCCAGTACGACCAACCC
>NZ_JAKRFQ010000198.1 GCF_022347985.1 Photobacterium sp. OFAV2-7 | reverse complement strand
TGTTTTCACTCTTTATGGCGAGGCAGTAACAATGAAAATTTTGACCATTACCAGCCTGTTTCCGAATGCTGCCGATCCCAAGCATGGCGTGTTTGTCGAAACCCGGTTAAAGCAACTGCGAAAGCGTTACCCCGATGCCGAGATAACGGTCATCGCACCTGTTCCCTGGTTCCCATTTAAATCATCGTTCTTTGGTCAGTACAGTGTTTTTGCCAAGGCCCCCTCTTTTGAAAAGCGCTTTGGTATGCCGGTTTATCATCCTCGCTATGTGGTGATCCCCAAGGTCGGTATGACATTGGCGCCTAAAACCCTGGCATTTGTATTGTATCGCCAAATCAAGGCGCTGATGGCTGAGGGCTATGAGTTTGATTTGATAGACGGCCATTACTTCTATCCGGATGGTGTCGCCATTGCCGAGGTCGCCAGAAAGCTCAACAAGCCGTTTACCGTCACGGCCAGGGGCTCGGATATTAACTTGCTCCCTCAGTACGAGACGCCGCGGCGACAGATTCAGGAGGTCTTTCAGGCCAGTAGCCATAATCTGGCGGTCTGCGAAGCACTTCGGCAGGAAATGATTGCATTGGGGGCAGCGCCGGAAAAGGTGTCAGCATCCCGTAATGGTGTCGACTTAGAGCTTTTTTCCTTTGCCGATGAGCAACAACAGCGCGATGTGCGACAACAGCTGAAGCTGCCCTTGGAAGTGCCTGTCTTTCTCTCGGTCGGACTGCTTATCGAGCGTAAAGGGCATCACCTTGTGATTGAAGCCATGAAGGCGCACCCGGAGGCACAGCTCCTCATTGCCGGAATGGGGCCTGAAAAATCAAGGTTGAAGCGACTGGCCAAAAAGCTGCATGTATCCAACCGGGTGACCTTTCTCGGCGCGCTCTCCCAGTCGGAGCTCGCCTGTTATTTTCAGGCTGCCGATCTATCTGTGCTGGCGTCAAGCCGTGAAGGCTGGGCCAATGTATTACTGGAATCAATGGCCTGCGGAACCCCTGTCGTAGCGACCAATATCTGGGGAACGCCGGAGGTTGTCAAAGCTCGTGAGGCGGGAGTCTTGGTGGCGCGTAACAGTCGTGATATTGCGGCAGCGATTGGGCAACTGCTCAATACCCGGCTTTCACGTGCTGAAACCAGGCACTATGCCGAACAGTTTTCATGGGATGAAACCACGGACCAGCTGTATCGGATATTTTCTGAGCTGCTGGGGAACGAGCAACCTGATGGCGTTTTATTGCGGCGAGACACAGAGAACGATATGAACGACGAAGAGGTAACAGTATGAAAATACTTTATCACCACCGGGTGGCTTCAAGGGACGGGCAGTTTGTTCATATCGAGGCGATCATTGATGCTATGAGACAACAGGGCCATGAGGTTATCGTTGTTGCTCCGACGATTTCGGATGCAACCGAGTTTGGTGATGATGGTGGCTGGATGTCGAGGCTCCGTCATGCCTTACCCGGTTTTGTCAGTGAGTTGCTTGAGTTTGGCTATAGCTTCTATGACTTTGTGAAACTGGTACAGGCCATCAGGAAGCATCGGCCTGATGCCATTTACGAGCGCTATAACCTGTTTCTGCCTTCGGGGGTTTGGGCCAAGCAACTGTTCAAGCTGCCCCTGATCCTCGAGGTTAACGCGCCGTTATACATGGAGCGCGCGGCCTATGGTGGGATCCACCTGCCGATGCTGGCCAAATGGTCTGAACTTTATGCCTGGCGTAATGCCGATCATATTTTGCCGGTGACGCATGTACTGGCTGACTATTTATATCAGGCTGGTGTCAGACAGAGTGATGTCACTGTGCTGGCAAACGGGATTGATGCCAGCCATTTTAATGTGACCTCTCATTATGACAGGTTGCCGGATCTGGCGGGGAAAACTGTGATTGGCTTTGTCGGCTTTTGCCGAGAGTGGCATCGATTGGATTTGGTTGTCGAAACGATAGCCGAGATGAGAAATCCCAATCTGGTGCTGTTAATTGTCGGTATCGGTTCGGTATTGGATGAACTGCAGCAAAAAGCCCGAGAATTACATATCGAGCAGCAGCTTTGTATCGCAGGCCTGGTCAGCCGGGAAGAGATGCCCAAATGGTTGGCACAAATTGATATTGCCCTGCAACCGGCAGTCACCCCCTGGTGTTCACCGCTAAAACTGATCGAATATCTGGCAACAGGCAAAGCGGTAGTCGCTCCTGATTCGCCCAATATCAGAGAACTGTTAATTCATAAATCGAATGCCCTGCTATTTGAAGAGGGCAACAATCAGCAGATGCTGGAGGCTATCAAGCGGCTGGTGGTCGAGACTGATTTAAAGGCTGACGTTCAGCAACAGGCCGTTGCGACCATTGAAAACCGGCAACTCACCTGGCATCAGAATGCGGCAAAAATCGTCCAGCGCTTTCAGCTGTTATTACGAGGTAAACGTAGCGTCTTCCAAGACGTTGTCGTTAAGTCAAATGGGTAGATGTGCCAGGCCATGAGGAAAGGGTGTTGAACGGATATGGTAGCCAAAAAAAATGTTTGTCATCTTGTCCACGGCTTTCATGTCGGCGGGCTGGAAAAGATCATTATCAATTGCATCAACCAGTTGGGGGAGCAATATCAACATACGATTGTGACCTTGACCCAGGCAGGAGAGTTGGTCAAGGAGTTGCCGCCTTCGGTCACTGTGATTGAGCTGAACAAGAAACCGGGCAACGATTTGTCGTTGTATCCGCGTCTTTACCGGATTCTTACCGAGAGAAAACCGGATATCTTTCACACCTATAATCTCGGTACTATCGAGTATCAATGGGTGGCATGGTTGGCTAGGGTACCGCTGCGTATTCATGCCGAACATGGAAGAGATACCTATGATCCGTTCGGAAAAGTGGCCAAATATCGTTATCTTCGCCAGATCAGCTCATGGGTTATCCATCATGTTGTGGCCGTATCCAATGATCTGTACCAGTGGCTCCAGCGTGATGTCGGTATCCGTCAAGCCAAATTAGCCTTGATCACCAACGGCGTTGATGTCGAATATTTCTCGCCGAAGTTCAGAAAGCCTGCCCCGGATAAATTCATCATCGGCCATGTTGCCCGCCTGCAGGGAATAAAAAACCAAAAGCTGCTAATTAACGCTTTTCAACACGCTTGCCAGCAGGATCGTAACTTTTCACGGCAGGCTGAGCTGATGCTTGTTGGCTGTGGCGATGAACTGCCAGCGCTGAAAAATGAGGCAAACAGTGATGCTCAGCATGCTGGGCAAGTTATCTTTGCCGGCAGGCAGCAAAATGTCCGGGACTATTATGCGCGTTTTGATGTCTTTGCGATGTCGTCGATAGCCGAAGGGATCCCGGTTACCCTGCTTGAGTCGATGGCCATGGGGCTTCCCCATGTGGTCACCCGGGTTGGGGGGATCCGGGAAGTGCTTCTGGAAGGAGAAACCGGACTCGGTGTGGAAAGCCAGGACCGGGATTCGCTGGCCACTAGTTTGCTAAAACTCTTTCATGATAGGGCGTTGCGTGATGGCATGGGGCAGGTATCACGGGAAAGGGTTGAACAACACTTCAGCCAGCTGTCTATGGTCGGCGCCTATGCTGATCTTTATTATCAAAGAGGCAATCATTAAATGGGAGGATAATTGTTGTTTAGCGCCTGGCGGGTGTAGGTTATTACCGTCAGCTACTCGCTGAAATTACAGTGTAAACTGAAGCTTGATTGACTTTCGGTGTCAGTCTGGCGGTTATCCGCACCATGAAATGAAGAGCTACAATTGGTGCCTAGCACACTGAGTATAAGAACCAATAAAGGAATGATATTTATCATAATTATTATGATGAGTTTCTTCATTGTTTCTCTTTTCCTTTTTGGGTTCGGACGCTTTATTCCATTCGTCAATTATCTCCTGATATAAAATCTAGATAAAAATTGTGGTTATCTTGAGTCATGATTAAGAAACCTGCCGAAAATACAGTAACCAGCACATAAAAATACAGGCTCCTTATTGTTCTTGGTTATCTCCTCGCAATTTGAGTCGAGCCTTTAGAGCAGGCTGAGTTACCAGCAGGGTATGCAAGTCTTGTTTGGGCAGGACAAGCAGTTCGCAATAGCCGGTGGCAACAACGTCAGCATTGCGGGGTTGCTCCGAGAGAAGGGCTTGCTCGCCGAAGAACTCACCGGCACCTAGCTGTACAGGTGCTTGCTTGCCAGTTATGACTTCAACATTGCCGGTGGCAATAAAGAACATAGCATCGCCGGCCTCTCCCCGGGCAACAATTTTTTCACCTGGTGCCGCCATGCGTGATTTTAGCTGGTTGGCTATTGCCTTGATGGCGCTGTTATCTAGCGAGGCGAACAAAGGAACCTTGGTGATGAGAGCATTTTTATCCAATCGCTCGCTGGCCACTTCGGTGATTTGGGCTTTAAGATCAGGGTGAGTCGCGATAATGCTATTGAAGTCGTCCAACTGCAGAACCAGCAATTGGCAATAGCTTATTGCCGTAACGGTTGCACTGCGGGGTTCCTGGGTAAGTAATGCCAGTTCGCCGAAGAAGTCACCACTCCCCAGGCGGACAGGTTGGGGCTTGGTTGCGGCCTCGACAGCCCCGCTGGAGATAAAATACATGGCTGTACCCGGCTCTCCCCGGGTGATGATGCACTCGCCCGGAACCACGAGCCGGGGAGTAAGCATAGCGGCAATTTCATTGATCCTGTCTGCGCCTGTCTTGGCGAAGAACGGTACCTTGGCGACGAGTTTGTCCGGTTCGAGGCCGAGATCCAATTTGGGTTGACGGTCCATGATATGGTTGCGTTTGTCCAGCTCGCGAACCAGATCACTAAATACTTCTTGGCTGATAATATTTTCGTCGAGCATTTGGTGGTAGCTGGCTTCCTCAAGGCGCAGGGCAACACGGACCAAGTGACGTTTTTGCAAGGTTTCTGCGTACTCTGGATATTGTAGCCGCAGCGCATCCAGTGTCTGCTGGATTGTCTGCAGGCGCTCTATGAGCAGTGGTTCGAGCTCTAAGGCCAGATCTTCGCCAAACAAGGGCGGGATTTTGTCATGGCAGTATTCTATCAGTGCAATGACCGCTGTTTCGTGAACGCTTAGGACTTCAAAACGATTGGCGAGCTGGATTGCCAAAGGACGGGAGAACCCCATGGTCCGCTGTAGCCACAGGGCTGAGCGACACATCACACCAAATCTGAGTGCATCCGTATAGGCTTCCTGATAGCCCCGGACGTTGCCGATTTTTATGCCGTCTTGCAAATCATCGGCATGGAATAGCAACGAGCGGGTGATTTTGGCCGAGTCTAATCCATCCGAGAAGCGTTTTAGATAAATATGGCGCTCGTGATTGGTCAGGGTACTTAACCCGACTCCAAGGGTCACCGTATCGGATTGCTCGCCTTTTGACATCGAGTGTTCAACCCGGGTCAGACGCTGCTCATAGATGTCCGCGACACCAGTAGCTATGGTGGGTTTGATGTTGTCGGTATGGGCGGCGTGTTCAAGCCCTTCGCGGATCCGTCTAATCGATAGTGCCATCACGCGGTTGCGGATCATCCTCTCTGTCGGAGGAAGGCGGTCGAGCCCGAAAAAGTGCATCATTGCCCCCATGGTCGGGGCATTGACAAACAGAGTGAACAGCACAAAGCCGGTGACAAGAGAGGCAACAAAGGTTTTGATGTCATTTGAGATGCCCGGTGTTTCGAGGATCACCAACGCCAGTGCCAATGAGACGGCACCGCGCAACCCGCCCCATAGCATGACGGTACGAAAGGCCAGGCTGATTTGTTGCCCCAGCCCGATTTTGTTGAGCAACGGCAGCACCAAATACAGCACGGCAGTGCGGGCGGTAAAGGCGGCAAAGGTCAGGGCGATTAACGAGATAAAATGCGCCATGGTGAAGTCGACCAGTACCTTGGGGACGATCAGGCCCACTAGGAAGAAGATCAGCGAATTGGCCCAAAAGACCAGTTCTTCCCAGGTTTCGGTCAGTGTATGCCGGGTATGCGGGGAGATCTGGGTACGCCCAAATGAGTTTATGACCAGCCCTGCCGTAACGACAGCCATAACCCCCGAGACATGCAGATAGTGCTCGGCGAGCAGGAAGCTCAGATAGGCAAGGCAAATAGTGAGCGTGATTTCGACCAGCGGCATATTGCGTAGTCTGCCGATCAGAGAGGCTGCAGTCCATGAGGCAAGCAAGCCAACCAGTATGCCGCCGAAAAAGACTTCAAGAAATTTCCCTGTCGCAGAGATGACACCCGCTTCTGAGTTGCCGAGCAGTATGGTGACCAGGATCGTAAACAGGACGATAGCCGTCGCATCGTTAAACAGGCTTTCTCCCTCAACCAGAATGGTCAGTCGTTTGGGAGCGCCCAGGTTTTTGAAGATGGCGACGATGGCAACAGGATCGGTGGCAGAGACGATAGCACCGAGCAGCAGGCAGGCCACCAGGCTGACATCAGATACGCTCCATACAAAGGCCCCGACCAGCACGGTTGAGATAAGCAGGCCAATAATGGCCAGCAATAGAATAGGGCCGATATCTGTCATCAGGTGACGGGCATTGATATTGAGGGCAGACTCGAAGATAAGTGCGGGCAGAAAGACGAAAAAAACCACTTCCGAAGTGATATCCAAGGCCTCGAGCGAGGTGAGGAAGTCCCCCAGGATCCCCGGCGGGTCAAGGTTGCTGGTAGCCAGTACGATCCCGCCCAGCAGGGAACCGGCAACGGCGAGCAATACGGTGTAGGGGAAATTGATCCGGTTGGCAATCGGCAGCAGCAGACTGGCAATCGTCAGCAGGCCGACCAGTCCCAGC
>NZ_JAKRFQ010000197.1 GCF_022347985.1 Photobacterium sp. OFAV2-7 | reverse complement strand
TGATGAAGGCCAGTGCTGAAATCGAGCTGAAAAAAGCAAAAGCCAATACTCTTTCTGAACCAGCTGCCACAGCAGGCAACCACAACTCTGGCAATAACAACAGCCGCAGCAATGGTAGGAAAAAAGGCAAAAAGGTTAAAAATGATATCAGTAACCTAACAGCCGAAGACTTCGACGAGTGGGTTGCCAGTCTTTTCGATTATCAGCGTTTAATGCGGGACGTGAAGAACGACCCAGACATGCCGCGTACTCGAAATATTCTCAAATCCCGCCAGATTGGCTTCACCTATGGTTGTGCTGGGGAAGCGTTCGAAGATGCGGTTTTGACCGGGCAGGATCAGATATTCATCTCTGCAAGTCGCAGGCAGTCAGAGGTTTTCCGTAAGTACATTATCAAGATTGCGAAGCAGTTCTTTGATATTGAGCTATCCGGCAACCCTATCACACTCAGCAATGGTGCCGGGCTTCACTTCCTTTCCACGAATGCAGATACCGCTCAGTCGGAATCCGGCAATGTGTACATTGATGAATACTTCTGGATTCGTGACTTCAACAAAGTTTCCGCTGTTGTAGAAGCATGTGCCACGCACACTCACTTTAATATTACCTATTTCTCCACACCATCAGCTAAAAACCACCCTGCCTATCCGTTCTGGACTGGCGATGCATGGAAAAAAGGTAAAGACTCTCGCAGCAATATCGACTTCCCAAGCAGGAAGGAACTACGTGACGGCGGTCGCGTCTGTCCCGATAAACAATGGCGCTATGAAATCAATGTAAAAATGGCCGTCGAAGGTGGCTGTCACTTCATTGACTGGAAAACACTTGAAGAAGAAAAAAGCCCGGACGTATTCAGCAACCTCTATATGTGTGAGTTTGTGGACGACTCATCCAGCGTGTTCAAGTTCAGTGTCGTTACAAAGCTGATGGTGAATCCGGCCACCTGGCAAGATTTCAAACCCAAACAGCCACAGCCTTTCGGCAACCGTGAAGTTTGGCTGGGTTATGACCCATCACGAACACGGGATAACGCCTGCCTGGTTGTAGTTGCCCCGCCTGCCACCGAGAAAGAAAAATTCCGCGTACTGGAAAAACACTACTGGCGCGGGCTCAACTTCCAGCACCACGTTGCTGAAATCAAAAAAGTGTTCCAACGCTACAACGTGACTTACCTCGGCATGGATACCACAGGCATTGGTGCAGGGGTTTATGACCTGCTGAGTGCGGAATTCCCAAGGGAAGTTGCACCCATTCACTACAGCAACGACACCAAAAACCGTCTGGTTCTGAAAATGATTGATGCCGTTGAAGCGAAGCGGTTGCAGTTCAGCATTGAAGAACAAGACATTGCCAGCGCCTTTATGGCAATCAAGCGGGCCGCAACAAATAGCGGCAATATGATGACCTTCAAAGCAGAGCGTTCCGATCTTGTCGGCCATGCCGATGCCTTCTGGGCAATATCCCACGCATTAATCAATGAACCGCTCGATCACTCCAACAAACGTAAATCGACATGGGCAACCGCAGCATGACAGAACAACAAACCACTCAGGAAACCGAAAAGCAGCCGGAGTCCTGTTACCACATCGACAGTATGGCCGAGCCGGTTGATTCAAGCCGTTGGCTAACCGAATACAATGAGCTGTTTTACAACGATATGGACGACTTCTGGGAGCCGCCCATTTCACCCAATGGGCTGGCACAGATTGCCAGAGCCAACGCTTACCACTGCAGTGCATTGATTGCGAGATCTAACTATGTTGCCAGCCGTTTTATAAGTGGCGGCGGTATACGCAAGCGCGAAGTACAGGCTCAGAACCGTGATTATTTTACCTTCGGGCATGGTGCATTCCTGAAGGTTCGGGATTACTTCAAGCGGGTTATCGGCCTGGCTCACCTTTCGTCTATGTACTTGCGCCGGCGCAAAAACGGAAAGTGGGTGTTCCTTCAGCGAGATGGCAAGCACAAGGTTTACAACGAGAACGATATTATTTGGTTGCCACAATACGACCCGCAGCAGCAAATCTACGGCCTGCCGGATTACCTCGGCAGTATTCAAAGCAGCATGCTAAATGAAGATGCCACTTTGTTCCGCCGTCGCTACTACAAGAACGGCGCCCATATGGGTTTCATCTTCTACGCGACCGACCCGAACTTAAGCGCCAAGGATGAAAATATGCTGAAAGAGAAAATCCGCAGCAGTAAAGGCGTGGGTAACTTCCGCAGCATGTTTGTGAATATCCCGAACGGGAAAGAGAAAGGGATTCAGCTGATTCCGGTTGGCGACATTGCGACCAAGGATGAGTTTGAGCGAATCAAGAATATTACCGCTCAGGATATTTTGGTTGGTCACCGTTTTCCGCCAGGTAAAGGGGGCATGGTTCCACAGGGAATGGCGGGCTTTGGTGACCCTGAAAAGGTTGGCCGCGAGTATGCCCGAGACGAGATCATCCCCGTTTGTGAATTGATTATGGACGAGGTGAATTCAGACCCAGAGATACCAAAACGGTTGCATTTCAAATTCAACACGGATGTACCCACCGCTTAACTGTACAAACATACAGCCTTTGACTTACTATTGTATCGTCAGTCAACAGGTTAGGTCAGTTATGCGAGTTTATTGCAAATGCGGTGAACGCGCGATTATCAGCAGAAGCACAGCGGTTGCAGAAGATTGCGCGAATTTATTATGTTCATGCACAGACCCGGAATGCGGTCATACCTTTGTGAGCCCATTGAGTTATAAACACTCTTTGGTACATTCCAAACTTACTTTAGAAATTGGCGCGGCTACAGTTCCTTTAGTGAATGGTAGCCGTGTTTCTTGTGGTTGCGGTGAGCGTGCTGTGATTACCAAAACGAACCGGCTCTCGAATGATTGCGCCGACTTGTATTACATCTGTAAGAACCCAGCTTGCGGCCATAAGTTTGTTATGTCGTTATTCTATAGCCACAGCCTGAGCCCTTCTTCGAAAACCACCGATGATTTGGCGGTTGCCCTGGTTAAAGCGCTGTCTCCCGACAGACGCAAGGTGCTTCAGCAGCAAATGGCGCTGTTTTAGCCTTCTTTCCTATCACATCACTTGGGGCAGCATTTAGCTGCCCTTTTTGATGCTCCATAATCAGACCAATTATAAAAAGAGCGATGTCATTGTTTTCGTCGAAGTTCCCGCACGTATCCTGCGCACAGGCACACTTTACAAAAGCGACGGCTTGTTGGTGCAATGCTGTCATCTAGCCTCCTGAATCATCAGCATACTGTATATTAATACAGTAGTTTTTTATCATATCAACAGTTAGCTCTTTTTACACGTCTATAGCCTGCATTTATTACACAGGTTTCTTATTATTCGTTCGGGGAATCTATCGGAAGCAATGTCACTATTTTGTGACGAAGCTCCTAACAAGCGCTGTGCTACTCTTATATGGCATATTTGATGCAAGAAAACGCCTATTTTGACGTGCAGAATTGAAATTTTATGCCCAAAAAATCCAACAAGCCTGACCCTATCGTGCTGTTTTTCGTACAACTTCGATTGACAAATAAGCTAACTCAACAAGAAGTTGTTGATCGATGTGATGAACTTTCGCTAAGCACTTATCAGCGCATAGAACAGGGCAAAAGCGACTTAACCATGTCTCAGTTTCGAAACTTATGCGATTTTTATTGCGTGACGTCGCTAGATGTAAGTTTGGGTGAAATGCGCTATCGGCCAACGTCTTCAGCAGATGTTGCCGCTACCGCAAAGCTGTTACCCAAACGACTTCGGGAACCGCTGTTAGAGTTGATGGTTGCGGTTGGGGAAGAGTTACAGAGAAAGAGAAGGTAAGCACGGCGCTGGCCGTGCTTGAGTTCGTCACTCCATGGCTTCACTTTTTGCCTTTTCTAAAACAGCTTGAATTGCATAAAAAGCAGCATCCATATCTTGCGGTTTAAAGCTCTCTTGGGTGTTGTTTTGAACAGAAGCCATGATCAACTCAATACTCTGAATAGCAATATTTGGCATAAATTACCTTTGGTTGTATTAACGTTACACCGATAGACTTACACAGAACTCAAAACGCGCAACCTGTATAAACTATGCCAATTACTTCAAAATAGCTGTTTCTTGATCTAACCCCACAATACCGACAGACACGAATCTAGAAACGGTATCTAAGTCGCAGATGTTAACCAACGTATTCAAAGCGCCGCCATCGTCTTAAGCCATTCGGTTGAACACATCTAGATCAGTGTTGATATCTGGATGTTCTTTGTAATCATCCAGCCCCAGCCATTCAGGGTTGGTGATTTCAACCTCAAGCAAAACCTTGAGCGGTTTCGACTCCTGCTCCCTGGCCTGAGCATTTTCGGCAATTTGCTGTTCCAGGGCTTTTAGTCCACGAGCGTCAAAATTCATAATTATTTCCCTTTCATCTTCGCGTATGCAGACTTTTGGCAGGGCTTTCTTGCTGCTAATTTAGCCTGAATCCGCCTCTCATGTTCTTCCTTCCAGGCTTCATCTTTCTGAAGAAGCTCATAATCATGATCAGTCATAAAAGCTTCTGAACCTACTGGGTGCTCTTTGTTGGCTTTCCACTCTTGGTAGCGTTGCTGTCTTTTGTTTTCGTCACGCATAATTTATCGTCCTGATGCATTAGGGTTAGGAGCTGGTCACGGTCTTCCTGTTCCTGGTCTAATTCATATCTGTTCAGGAATGAGGACCAATAATCTAAGCTGGTTCGTCGTTCTGGTAAGGTGTCGCTGTAACTTCGCCAATAACTTCGTTGCTGCTGAAGCCTGTTTGCCATTTGCAGCCGGAGCATTCGTGTGTAGTCGATATCCTGCTGTACTTTGTCTAATCGGTTGTGCAAGTACGCCAGCCGCTCTATTTGTTCATCTGGTAAATCGAGATCGTCTTGTAGCTCTCGGTGCTCATCCCGAAGTTCTTCGATAAGTTGTTGCTTGGCGCTATCCAGCTCATCTTTAATAGATTCATTTCGGCTGTTGGCCTGCCACTGGCGATTGTTGAAGGCCCAGCCAAGAAAACGATCAAAGTTCAGGGTGGAGTTATCTCCAGTAAACGTAATCTGGTAATGGCCAGTTGCTATCACCCCGCGCTTTCGCTTGGCCTCTCTGGCTTGCAAGATATCTTCATCCAGAATGTTCATTTGCTCTTTCAAGCGTTCGATTCGTTTGGCTCGCTTCTCTTCTGTGAGCTTTTTACTATTCTTGGCGATTTGGTGTTGCTGCTTGGCCTGCTTCAGTTTGATACGGGCACGCTTTTCAGTTTCTTCATAATGAGCATTGCTTCGGGCTAGCTTTTCCTCGCACTCAGCAATGATAGCAGCCATGTTATCAGCCTGAAAATTAGCAATATTTTCCCAGCCTTTAGCCCTGGCAATTGCACTGATGCTATAACGGTTCCCGCGAATCATACCTTGATTGCCATCACGGCCTTTTGCGGCATACCCCACGGCTTTAACCAAATAACCAGCCCCAGCTTTGGCATGTTTGATTTTCTCTAGCTTGGCAAAACCATTTCCCCAGATACGCTCAAGCCTGCCAGCCCAAGCATGAAAATGGGTTTCTGGCACACGCCAACGCATAAGCAAGTGAACGTGCGGGTTAGGAACTCCATCCTCATTGGCTGGCATTTCAGCCACCCAACAGTAATCAAGTGGAACTGCCGACTTCTTCAATTCATTTTTCTTATTCAGCTTCCAGCGCGGATTCTGGTAAATCTTATCTTTCTGATCACCTTTGCGTATTGGGGTGAATGGGCCATCGGCAATAATCTTGCCGCACTTTGTCCCTGCCTGTTTGACTCGGCTTTGACCACGCTTTACTCGAGCAGGCATGAAGTCTGGTATCCAACCACGCTGATAGGTTTTCTGCGCCAAATCGGTAAAACGGCTGACTTCATTGCCGATACTGGAATCAGGCGAATAATCACGAATCTTTGTCCATGGCCCGCAGGCTCGAATACTCGGGCTTCCGACATCATAAATTTCATTTCCAAATTCATCCTGCCCGATAGACTTGATAGCCTCCATATTCACAGCGGCCAGTTCGCCAGCTTTGCCCATATCATCCAACCAGGTGAAATCCCCTTCTGCCTTCAGCCGGTATGGCTCTCGGCCATGCGGGCTCATGACGACAATCGTACCGAAAACGCCTGGCTTGGTTCGGTTCTTGGACTGCGGCTTTCTGGTTAAAATTTTCTCGCGTTGCTCATCGGTAAAAGTCAGTGTTCCAAAGGTTGAGTAACCACCGCGAAGAACCTGAACATAAGCACCAGATTCAAAAATTTTCCTTACCGCACCTTCAGTTAACTGCTCAGTAAATCGATCACCCGCTTGCGCTGGCGGTGCGCCGGATGTTCTGGCCTGTGCCTCTACCCGAATTCGCCATTCATTTGACCATTCGCGGTGAAGCAGCCTTGCCATTACTGGCGCATTTTGTACGAAGCCATGTGCCTGCAGGCACTTAACCGGGTTTTTCTGCCAATCCAGCTCAATAGGCTTGAACGTAAATGGCTCGAAGGCCGGAATGGTTTCAATGTTCCCGCGCCTAACTCGGCCAGCTCGTTTAAGCAGATCACCCCACTGGACTAATCGCCGCTTACGCGTTTTTGTTTCGGCTGCCGCCTTTGCAGAGGCGTAGTCCTCCGTTGTCGGACTTTTGCGCCACTGGACAAGGCTATTATCCCCAGCCGCTTCGCGACTGCCCTGCGGGGCTAGTTCAGGTGGAAGTTTCGGATCGCGATAGTGGAGAAAATATTTTAAAACTTTATCTTCTGAGTGATCGTTACAGAAGAAACCAGCTTTACTAATCGACTCTGGTTGGGCCGATGTAAACTCGCGAA
>NZ_JAKRFQ010000001.1 GCF_022347985.1 Photobacterium sp. OFAV2-7 | reverse complement strand
GGCCGTTACTGTTGTTGCGGGCCTGGCACTGCAATGTCAGTTCATAGAGTTGTTGCCACAGGGCATTGCCTTGCTGGCGGTACTGGGCAGGCAAGGCTGAAAGCAGACGCTTCATGCCGGTATCATCGGCGCTGACACCCAACGACTCGAGATATTCGCAGCGGCGCTGTGCACGCTCACCAAGTTGCTGCATCAGTTGCTGTAGCTCGGCGTTATGCGTCAGCAATGCCTGGCTGTCACGGTTGACCAGCAATGTTTCCTGTTGCTGAAGCTGTCGTTCCAGCTGCTGGTAGCTCTTTACATCCAGAGCCAGTTCGCTGAGCAGGGCTTTGACCAGTTCGGCTTGGGAAGCCATTAGTTTTGTCCCTGGTAAAAGTCGACCATACTGCCGGCCAGCGAGTCCAGGTTGACCGAAACCTTGCCAGCATTCAGCATCGCCTTCATTTGCGCCACTTTGTCCATATTGACATCGCTGGTGCTCTCCATCGCCTGCTTGGCAGATTGCAGCGATTTCATCTCATGGCTGAGTTCGACTTGTGCGACAGGCGCTGTTTTTGCCCCGGCAGTTTTACTGGCAGCCTCTGTAGGTAGAACGACGGGCTGCGAGTGAGATATTTTTCCAATCATAGTCTTCACAAAAAACAGATGTGCGGTTATTGATCTAAAGCGACCACTCGGCGAAATGCTTAAATAATTTTATTTCGGCAACTAATAATACCATTAAAAGGTGGTCTGTACCCTTTGTCGCCCGATCACGGTGGCATAAATTTCTTTGCCGGATGACAGGTTCCGAACCCGGATAGATTCCCCCTCTGCACCTGACTCCAGTGCCATGCCTTTCATTTTTGCCGTCATCCCACCCATCCGGGCCTCGATAATCACCTCCTCGTTGCGCTTGACCAGCTCGGGTGCTTCGACCATTCGCGGGCTGATCACCTTGCCTGCCGAAATTTTGCGTCGGCTAGTCAGTCCGGCGACGTCATCAATGCGGGTGAAATAGCCATAGCGCATGTGGGCCAGATCACTGCGTTTAAGACTGAGATCTGTCCGGGTGATGGTTTGTCGGCGACTGAGAGGCTGTTTGGCAACCACCAGCGGAAGAAAAATAGCCACTTCGGCCCGGGTCCTGGCTTTCCAGTAGTTGGGTTGGTGGCATTCGAGGGTGACAGATAACCGGCCGACAGGTTTCGTCGGCTCGCTCAGGGTTTGGCGTAATGGTTGGTTGCAGGGCGGCAATTTTGCGGGTGGCTGGAGGCTGATCTGGTAGTCATCGCTGCCGATGCTGGCGGCGTAGCGCCGGACTTGCTTGTCCAGGTAGCGGGTGATCTCCTTTTGCACCGAGGCATGCTCTGGTGAGGAGGGAGATGTATTTTTTGCCAGGCTGCTAGCCGGGACGACACTGCCGAGCAGACAGGCGATTAACACCGTTTCCGCTCGGAAGCGGTACTTCCGCATTTGCTTAAGATGCACGCTGATACAACCGTAACTATCTGAATGTATTGATATATAACTGTTGGCATGTTTCGTGCTTGTTGCCGTTCTGGTTTGACCATCTCTATGGTGTGCCTCGAGGCACGATTGCAACAATTAATGGCGGCAGGTAATGGCAATTAACTTTGAACAAGCACTGGGGGTACACCCTAATACATTGGCGTTTCGAACACAACGCGCAAAGGTATTGGCCAGTAATTTGGCCAACGTTGATACCCCGAACTACAAGGCGCGGGATATTAGTTTCGAAGACGCGATGAGTCAGGTTGCCAATGAAGCCAGGGCGAAACATCTAGCTCGCCGCCGGCCGCAAGATTATGAGTTGCTTTATCGTGCCCCGCAGCAGCCGGCAAGGGATGGTAATACGGTCGAGCTGGGGGTTGAGCAGGCACAGTTTGCCGCCAATGCAATGGCTTTTCAGACCAGCACGACTTTTTTGAACATGAAACTCAGCGGCTTGAAAAAAGCCATTAACGGACAGTAACAGCTATGGCTTTTTCTACGATTTATGACATTGCCGGCTCCGCAATGACGGCGCAGACAGTACGCCTGAATACAGTGGCCAGCAACTTGGCTAACGCCGACGTGGTATCGGGTTCGGAGCAGGCCGGTTACCGCGCCAAGCGGCCGGTATTCTCGACTGTGATGATTGACCTCAACAGCCCGGCAGCTGGTGCCAAGGTGAAAATTGAGGATGTTATTGACAGTGACGAACCGCTGCGTCGCCGTTATGAGCCAAATCATCCTAAGGCCAATAAAGACGGGTATGTGTTTCATTCTACCGTGAATGCCGTGGAAGAGATGGCGGACATGATGGCGGCATCCCGCAGTTTTGAAACCAGTGTGGATGTCATGAGCCGGGCTCGCAGTATGCAGCAGAGTATTTTGCGTCTCGGTAAGACAAGTTAGGAGGCTTAAGTGAGTTTGCCACAAATTACGACCACCAGTCAGTACAGTCCGAAGGCGGCCTCATCTGAGCCTCAGGTGGCCGGTAACGGAATGAACCCGTCCAGTAATGATTTCCTGACCATGATGGTTGCCCAGGTGCAGAACCAGGATCCGCTGAATCCGACTGACGGTACCGAGTATCTGACCCAGTTGGGCATGATGTCGGCGGTCGAGAGCCTGGAAGGGGTCAAGTCAGGCCTGGCTAACCTCAATATCGGTATGACCAATGTGGAAATGCTACAGGCCACCAGCCTGGTCGGCAAGAAAGTGCTGATGGAGGCCAACCAGGAAATAGATGTTGCCAAAGGCCAGGTGATTGAAGGCCGTGTCCAGTTTGACAAGCCGGTCGATAGCGCCAAGGTCATGGTCTACGACGAAGACGGCAAGGTCGTGGATGAAATCAAGCTGGGCCCGCAGGGGACGGGGATGGCGGAATTTCAGATCGATGGTGACGAGTTGGGTGCCGGCTCCTATACCTTCGAGGTGCTGGCGGAAAAGGGTGACGATGCCTGGAGCCAGAAAATGATGATCGCTGCCGAAGTGGAGTCGGTCAACATTCCGTCTGACGGCGGGACGATTTTGCTGAGCCTTAAGGGGCTGGGCAAGATGTCTATGTACGATATGCGTGAAATAACGGCATAAGCCGACGAATAAGAAGCAGAGTAGGAAAGGTAATGTCAATTAATATTGGTATGAGTGGCCTGAAGTCCACCACCGAACAAATGAACACCATCAGCCAGAATATTGCCAACGTGGGCACCATTGGCTACAAGTCATCGCGTACTGAGTTTCAGGATATCTACGCGCCGGAGTTTGGCGGTGGCCAGATGAACGGTGTCGAGGTGTCAACAGTTCGCCAGAGCTTCATGAGCGGTACGACTACTCCGACCGGTCGTAACAGCGACTTGGCGATCAACGGCGAAGGCTTCTTTATGGTCCAGAGCAATGGTCAGCAGATGTTTACCCGAAACGGGGTGATGAATCTGGATGCGGACGGCTACCTGGTTACGGCGGACGGTTACCGTCTGCAAGGGTATGACGCGACCGATACCGGTCAGATCCAGACGGGTAATCTGGGTGACTTGACGGTCAGTACTGGCGATATGGCGGCGAAAATAACCTCAAGAATTAATCAGGGCCTGAACCTGGATGCCAATTCTGCCGCTATCGATCCTAAGGTGACGCCGTTTAACCGCGAGGATCCGAAGACATTTACCTCCAGCACCACTACGCCAATCTACGACTCGATTGGCGGTGAGCATGAGATGACCCAGTACTTTGTGAAAACCGGTGACAACGAGTGGCAGGTTCACTATGTACTGGATGATCAGAAAACCCCGATGCAAACCGAGCCCCTTCGTTTTGATGCCAATGGTAAGCTGGCTTCGCCAACTGGCGGTATCAGCCTGACTTTTAACCCTGGCAGTGGTGCGAGTTCGCAAACCGTGGCCTTTGATATGGCAGAAGTAAGCCAGTTCGGCAGCGATTTTTCGATTAACAAGAATGCCCAGGATGGTTATGCGCCGGGTAAGCTGGCTGGTTGGTATTTCGAAACTGACGGTACGGTATACGCACGTTACTCAAACGGCCAGACCAAGGCACAGGGTCAAGTTGTCCTGGCTCGCTTCCCCAATCAGGAAGGCTTGCAGCAGGCTGGCGGCACCCGCTGGACCCAGAGCTTTGCCTCGGGCGCACCACTGACAAGCGTTGCCGGAAGCGGCCAGATGGGCGAACTGCGTACTGGTATGTATGAAAGCTCGAACGTTGACCTGACCAATGAGATGGTTGGTCTGATGTCGGCTCAAAGCAACTACCAGGCCAATGCCAAGACGATTCAGGTCGCGCAGGAGATGACCCAGATCCTGTTCCAGAACCTGTAGTAGGAGTCGGTCATGGATAAGCTGTTATTCACCGCCATGTCTGGTGCCAGCAGGGTCATGATGGCACAGCAGGTACACGCCAATAATCTGGCCAATGTGAACACGACCGGCTTTCGCGCGGATATCGAACAGGCCGAAAGCATTGCGGTAAAAGGGGAAGGCTATAAAAGCCGTACCCTGGTAGCGGCACGAGCGGGGGGAACAGACTTTTCCAGCGGTGCCTTGCAACACACGGATAACCCGTTCGATATCGCCATTCGCGGCGAGGGCTTCTTTGCGGTTCAGGCCGGAGAAAATGGTGAAGCCTATACCCGCAGCGGGAACTTTCACCTTGATGCTGATGGCGGACTGATGCTGGGCAACCGACCGGTAATGGGAGAAGGCGGTCCGCTGGTGATTCCGCAATACCAGCAATTGGATGTCGGTACCGACGGCACTATCTCGATAGTGCCACAGGGCGGTGGCCTGGTGCAGGAAGTCGGTCGGCTGAAACTGGTGAAGCCGGATCTGGACAACGTGCGTAAAGGTGAAGACGGTCTGTTCCGGGTGGCCGGAGCAGGAGCCCAGGCTGATATGGACGAGACTGTTACGGTGGCTTCGGGCTACCTCGAGAGCAGCAACGTTAATGCTATCGACTCGCTGATCAATAACATGTCACTGTCCCGGAACTTTGAGTTCCAGGTCAAGATGATGAAAACCGCTGAAGACCTGGCCAATGCCGGTAACCGAATAATTCGCGGCAGCTAACACTGGCTTATTTGTTTGAGAGCAGCACCTGCTATGCAGGGCTGCCTGTTTTTTTAGGAGCAATACAAGATGCATGCAGCACTTTGGGTCAGTAAAACAGGCCTTGCAGCGCAAGATACCCAGATGCAGGTTATTTCGAATAACCTGGCCAACGTTAATACGGTTGGCTTTAAGCAGGACCGTGCGGTATTTGAAGATCTGTTTTACCAGATGAAAAAGCAGCCGGGTTCAATGGCTGATCAGCAGAATGAAACCCCGGGCGGCTTGCAGCTGGGTAATGGTGTTCGCACCATCGGCACCCAGAAATTGATGAAAACCGGCGCCTACCAAAACACCGAGCAGGCCACCGATCTGGCGATCCTGGGTGCGGGCTTTTTCCAGGTCGAGCTGGCGGATGGCAATACAGCGTATACCCGAAACGGTCAGTTTCATCGTAACTCTGAGGGCACGCTGGTAACCGCGTCCGGTTTGCCTTTGATCCCGAATGTTGAGATCCCGGACAATGCGGCCAGCTTCAACGTTGGCTCCGATGGCGTGGTGACAATATCGACAGCAGAGGATCCGCAGGCACAGGAAATTGGCCAGATCACACTGGCAAACTTTACCAACCCGGCAGGACTGGAAGCACTGGGCGGTAACCTGTTCAAGGAATCGGGTGCCTCGGGTGCCCCGATTGAAGGCGTGGGCGGCGAGGACGGCCTGGGCCAGATCAGCCAGTTCAGCCTTGAAGGTTCAAACGTCAACGTGGTGGAGGAAATGGTCAACATGATCACTACTCAGCGTGCCTACGAAATGAACGCCAAGGTGGTCTCCAGTGCCGATCAGATGCTGAAATTTGTCAGCCAGTCAATGTGAGTGCTCAGGCATGCTACGTGTAATTTTTTTGCTCGGTGCAATATTGCTTTCCGGCTGTGCGCCGGTTTCTTCCGTTGTCGATGTTCAGCCTAAGGAAACCGTGCCGAATATGGAGTTTCCGGAATACAAGGTTGATCCCGATGGTAGCTTGTTTAGTGCCAACTACGGTTTGGCGCTGTTTCAGGACCGCCGTGCCTTTCGCATTGGCGATATCCTGACGGTGGAGCTCGACGAGCAGACTCGTTCTAGTAAGAAGGCCGGTACCAGTTTCGGCAAGGACAGCAATGTCGGTATTGGTGTTCCGCTGATTGCCGGAAAGTCACAGCCGAAAGGCCAGTTTACCCTCGAGGGCGAGCGGGATTTCAAAGGCTCGTCGTCAAGCTCACAGCAAAACTCGTTGTCGGGCAGTATTACCGTGATGGTGGCCGACGTGCTGCCTAACGGCGTATTGCGGATCCGGGGAGAGAAGTGGCTCAAGCTTAATCAGGGCGATGAATATATTCGCCTGTCCGGCTTGGTGCGGGTCGATGATATCGATGGCTCTAACCGGGTGTCCTCGCAGCGTCTGGGCGATGCCCGGATCACTTATTCCGGCCGTGGTGCGCTGGCAGATGCCAATGAGGCCGGCTGGCTATCGCGATTCTTTAACAGTTCCTGGTTCCCGATCTGATGCTGATGAAAAAAATTATTGTGGGCCTGCTTGTGCTGGCCATGCCCTGGCTGGTGCAGGCCCGCCCGTTGTTGAGCCTGGTCGATATTCAGGGCGTGCGTGACAACCAATTGGTCGGCTACGGCCTGGTGGTTGGCCTGAGCGGTACCGGCGATAAAAGCCAGACCAAGTTTACCTCTCAGTCGGTCAAGAACATGCTGAGCCAGTTTGGGGTGCAGTTGCCGGCCAAGGCCGATCCCAAGCTCAAGAACGTTGCGGCAGTGGCAATCCATGCCACGCTTCCGCCGCTGGCCAGCAAAGGGCAGTTACTGGATGTGACGGTTTCCTCCATTGGTGATGCCAAAAGCCTGCGGGGCGGCACCTTGCTGCTGACACCGCTTAAAGGGCTGGACGGTCAAATCTATGCGGTGGCCCAGGGTAACCTGGTGGTCGGCGGGGTTAAGGCGGAAGGTAACAGCGGCAGCGGGATCACTATCAATATTCCGACCGCCGGGCTGATCCCCAACGGCGGGATCATCGAACGTGAAATCCCGTCCTCGTTTCTGACCGCCACCGATGTGGTGCTGAACCTTAAGCAGCCGGGGTTCAACACTGCTCGAAATATCGAAAAAGCCATTAACAAGGTATTCGGCCCGGAAGTTGCCGTTGCCCAGAGCCATGCTCGGATCACCGTGCGTGCCCCGCATGATCAGAACCAGCGGGTGACGTTTCTGGCAATGCTGGAAAATCTCGATGTCGAGCCAGGTCCGCGCAAGGCCAAGGTAGTGTTCAACGCCCGTACCGGCACCATCGTTGTCGGTAAGGATGTCAAGGTACACACTGCGGCAGTCAGCCACGGTAACCTGACGGTGAGTGTGGCGGAAAGCTATAACGTCAGTCAGCCGAATGCCTTTGGCCGAGGCAATACCGCGGTGACACCGGAATCCGATGTGTCGATTGACCAGGAGCGCGGCAAGGTCTTTATCTGGCCGGAAAGTGAAGACGGTACGTCATTGCAAACTATTGTCGATGCGGTAAATAGTTTAGGAGCAACGCCGAACGATTTGATGGCGATCCTGATCGCCCTTGACGAAGCTGGTGCATTGGACGGTGAGCTGGTGGTGCTGTAATGAAAATTCTCGACAACGACAATAATCCGGCTATGTATAACGATCTGACCAGCCTGCAGAACATCAAGGCCAACGGCGACAAGACCGAAGCCCTTAAGCAGGCCGCCGGCCAGTTCGAGGCGGTCTTTCTTCAGAGCGTACTCAAGCATATGCGTCAGGCATCGGACGCGCTGAATGACGAGGAAGATGCCTTGTTCAACAGCCGCCAGCAAAAGTTCTATCGCTCGATGCACGATAGCCAGATTGCGATGGAAATGAGTCAGCAGCAGAGTTTGGGCATTGCCGACATGCTGGTGAGGCAACTTGGACAGCACGAAGCATTTAAGCCACAGCACCAACTGGTCGCTGTTAATCATCAGGAGCTGAAAAATGCGTCGGTAGCAGCCAGTCCGCTGCTGGGTGATGCCGAACTTTCGTACAGTAAAGTACAACGGCCATGGTGGGGAAATTCCGCACCCTTGTCGCAGCAACTGAATATCCACCTTGATGACGAAGACTTATGAGCATAATTAATATCGGTTTATCCGGCATGAGTGCGGCCAATGCCGGGCTGTCAGTCACTGCACACAATACTGCCAATGCCATGACGCCAGGCTATAGCCGTCAGCGTATCGGTTTTGGTGCCCAGACGAGCGGGATGGGCAGTGGTGCAGGTGTCGGCGTCAGCAGCGTTGAGCGAATGGCCGACAATTACCTGAACCAGCAAATCTACAAGCAGAAAGGTTCTTGGGGTTTTAACTCGATTCGCTCCCAGTACATGGCGAAAACCGAGACCTTGCTCAATAACGACAGTACCAGTATCAATACCGGGCTGGATCGTTTCAATGCCGCATTGAGCGAGGCATCGACCAATCCGCAGGATATCGCCTATCGCCAGACTATCCTTAGTCAGAGCCAGTCGATGGTTCAGCGCTTCAATAACCTGAATGCCCAGCTGGACAGCCAGGCGCAGCAGGTGGGCGGGCAGCTAGATGCTGCTGTCTCTGAGGCTAATGCGCTGGTGGCCAGTATTGCCGAAATGAATGACAGCCTGCGTGACACTGGCGGTAGCGGACAGCAGATGACTGATCTGCTCGATGCCCGTGACGAGGCCATTCGTCAGTTGTCGTCACAGATGGATATCAATACCAACTATAACGAAGACGGTACGGTCACTATTACCCTGGATCAGGGCCAGCCGTTGGTCAGTGGGTCGCAGGCCAGCACCCTTCGCCAGACGGCGGACGGCGGCTTGGAGCTGCAGCGTGGCCAGGGGCGTTTCGCCCTGGATGACAAACTGGGCGGGACCATCGGTGGACTGCTGAATTACCGCGATGGTGAACTCAAAGAGCTGCAGAAAGAGCTCGATGTCATGGCATATAGCTTTGCGACCCAGTTTAACGAGGTACATAGCCAGGGCTATGATCTGAACGGTGATCAGGGCCTGGCGGTGTTTGGCGGTGTCGACAAGATTGACGGCGCGGCAAAGAACCTGACTTTGCTGATTGATGATCCCAAGCAGCTGGCGTTTGCCGCCAAGCCGGGAGAGCCGGGCAACAGCGAGAATCTTCAGCAGCTGATTGATCTGAAAAACGCCCCGATAGCGATTGATATCAGCACGCTGGATCCTGCCGAGGCAGAGAAGTATAAAAGTGCCATTGCGGTTCTTGACGGCAAAAGCATCTACAACAGCTATACCGGTATTACCGGGGACTGGGCGATTAAAACAGCCCAGCTCGAGGCGGACACCAGTGCGGCGAAGTCTTTGGTCGAGCAGGCTGAAGGTGAGCGAGCCAGTGTCAGCGGGGTCAACCTTGATGAAGAGGCGGCCAATATCATGACCTATACCCAGATGTATCAGGCCAATGCCCAGGTGATTTCAACGGCGCAGCAGCTATTTGATATCACTTTGTCGATGTTTCGCTAACGGATCATAACGAGAGGAAATTGCCATGCGTCTAAGTACGGCTCAGCTCAACAGTGTCATGCTTACCAGCATGCAGACCTCGACCACCGGGGTTAACAAGTCGTTTATGCAGATGAGCTCCGGTGAGCGAATGCTTAAGCCGTCGGATGATCCGCTCGGTTCGGTTCAGCTGATGATGCTGGATCGCGAGCAGGCGAATATCAATCAGTTCCAGAAGAATATCTCAAACCTGGAAGCACAACTGGGGCAGACGGAATCTCACCTGGATGCGTCGAACAATGCTGTACTGCGTGCACAGGAGCTGGCAACCAGTGTCCTTAACGCCAGTAATAGCACCACCGCCGGCCGCGAGGCGATTGCCACCGAGCTCGATGCGATACTGGATCAGCTCGCTGATATTGCCAACAGCAAAAATCCCAATGGCGATTATATTTTTGCCGGTACGCTAACCGATACCCAGCCGGTGGCAAAAGATCCGGCAACAGGTAAGTACGTATTCATGGGCAATACTGACCAGCGCATGGTTCAGGTGGCAGAATCGATGACAATTCCTGCCAATCAGACTGCCGGTGAGATTTTTTTTGCTGGCGGAAGTGATATATTCAACACCTTGGATCAGCTGGTAACCGACTTGCGTGACCCGTCCGTAGTGCAAGATGAGCTTAAGGCCAGTGTGACCAATGCTCAGGTGTCGATTGATGACACCATGGGCAGTATCAACAAGGTGTGGACAGAAGTCGGTGGACAGCGTAATGCCCTGACCATGGTCGATGGTTCGCATCAGGACAATAAGCTGCTGAATGATAAGTTAATCGGTGAAGTGAAGGATCTGGACTACAGTGAAGCGATTCTGGAAATGAATACCCAGATGGCGGCGCTGCAGGCAACCCAGATGACTTATAGCAAGATCCAGAACTTATCCCTGTTTAAATTGATGTAATCGGGGCAGCCCGAAGGGCCGGTAGCAAAGTTTCGGCCCTGTCAGATTGAAATACGAGGCCACATTGGTTAATCAAATTACCTCCAGCCACAATACTCTGCGTAGTAGTGACAGTACCCAGCCTGACCGTATCGCGAAACAGCAGCCTGTTGTCGCAGTGGCAAAGGTTAGTGAGAAACAACCGAAACAGCAGCAACAGTATTCGAGTTTAGGCGGCAAAAATCGCAGCCTGCTGGTGCAGACTAGCGAGGCACACCGACAGGCGGCCCAGGCCCAGAGTGCCCAGAAGGCGCTGAAGGAAGCGAGTGATTTGCTGACCCAGCTGCGTCAGATGGCACGCCGATCGCTCAATGTGCAGGAAAACAAAAAAGACCAGTTACAGCAGTCACTGCACCAGTTGAAGAATAAGCTGGTTAAGCTGACACGTGAAGCCAAGTACGAGGGCGAATCGGTGCTGCACCACGACCTGACGCCACGGCTCAGTGATCAGCCGCAGCAGGAAAGCTTTTCGATGAAAGGCCTGCGCCTGAATACCCTGCGCCAGCAAGATGAAATCTTACGTTTTCAGTTTGATTCCGGGATGCCGAACTCGGTACGGGCACGTATTGATAATGACGAGTCGACAGCTGAAATTGCCGAGAAGCTGAATCAGGCATTTGCGCCGCGCAACATTCAGGTTGATGTCGATAAATATGGTGACTTGGCCTTTTCGGTGCCGAAGGAGCAGTGGCCGTCAATCAAGAAAGGGATCTGGATGTCGGGCGGTGGGCAGATCCTGCCAGCTGGCAATCCGGTTAAAGCTAAGTTGGAGTCGCATGACAAGCAGGCCGTGGAGCCGCAGGAGCTGGAGTTCGGTAAGCCCCAGTCTACCCGCAAGGCCTTGGCTGATATCGAGCGGATGATGCAGAAGATCCAGCAGGCACTGAGTCAGATGAACAAGGTTCAGCGTCAGGTAAGCATGGATCTCGAGCAGCTGATCACGACCAATATGATGAAGTCCGGTGTGATCAATGCCGATGGTGTGATAGAGGCAAGCTGGTTGGAAGCGCCTAATAATGTATCGCTGCAACTGATTGATAATGCGGTACCGACACTATTGGCGCAAGCTAATGCCTCTAGGCATAACGTCGTGGCGTTACTCGAACCGTAAGCGACTCTATATTTTGAAAGTTATACAAAAGCAAGGTAAAAGCGAGCATCAGCTCGCTTTTTTGTGCGCGGTTTAAAAGGGGATTTGGACTGGGATTGGAAGCGGTATCACGCTGTATTGTTTTTTTAAAAAAAAGACGAAAAAGGGTTTAAGCATTTCAGTTTGCAGGTCGCATTAAAAAAGTAACACGACAAGAAGCACTGTCATTCGAGCCTCGACCCAAGCATTTCAACGCTGGTTTTGACATCCGTTTTGACATAGCTCGTTTAATACTGAACTGAGGAATATTCCCATGGCAATGAGCCTTAACACCAACTTCGCATCCCTGAATGCACAGCGCAACATGATGGGCACCCAGAACTCCCTGAACACATCATTGAACCGCCTGTCTACCGGCCTTCGCATCAACAGCGCAGCAGATGATGCTGCAGGTATGCAGATTGCTAACCGCATGGACTCTCAGATCAACGGTCTGGGTGTGGCTCAGCGTAATGCCAATGACGGTATTTCTATGTCACAGACTGCAGAAGGCGCACTACAGGAATACACTAACATCCTGCAGCGTCAGCGTGACCTGGCTGTTCAGGCTAAAAACGGCACCAACTCAGATTCTGACCGTGCGGCACTGGACAAAGAGTTCCAGGCACTGAGCAAAGAGCTTAACCGTATCACCGAAACCACTACTTTCGGTAAAGGCGAAAAGCTGTTTGATAAGCTAAATACTGGTGTGAACTTCCAGGTAGGTGCTGAAGTTGATCAAGGCGTTGCGGGTGCGCTTCCTACAGTTGTCGACGACGGTAAAGGTAACCTTCGTGCACAAGCTGATATTGCAGATGCACTGGAAGCAACGCTAGGTACTACGACAAAAGCGGATCTTACAAAAATTAAAGCTGGTGCGACAGCACTGAAAGATCCAACGATTGCCTCTAACTTTGCTATGACAGCTGATACTGTTGAAGCACTTAAAGCTGTGGGCATCACAGAAGCTAAAGACGGTACTGCAATCGCAGTTGGTACAACGCTAGATAAAATCGATTTGCCAGATGATTTTGCAACTAAAATGGGTGACCTAGAAACAGTTGCAACGGCTGCTGAAGCTTACCAAACAAAAGTTGATGCAGGCACACAAGTTGTAGCTGATATGAACGCTGTAACTACCGCACTAAACAACTATGCAGCAGCAACTGCTGGTGGCGCTGGTGCTGGTGCGAACACTATCAACGTTAAAGTGGATGCTTCTGACCTAAGTACGGGCTCTCTGGGTGACATCACATCAGAAGCCAATGCAGGAACAGCTGTTACTGAAATTGACAAGCTAATCGAAAACGTTGGTTCTATCCGTGCTGACCTGGGTGCGACACAGAACCGCTTCCAGTCTACTATCAACAACCTGGGCAACATCAAAGAGAACATGTCTGTAGCTAAAGGCCGTATCGTTGATGCGGACATCGCGGCAGAATCTGCCAACATGACTAAGCAGAACACGATGATGCAGGCTGGTATCACTGTGCTTTCTCAGGCAAACCAGATGCCAAGCATGGTTTCTCAGCTACTACGTTAATTGTTGTAGTTCTCCTTATTGCAGGCGGCTATTTTATGTCGCTCCATTATTCAGAGCGGAAGTTTTACTTCCGCTTTCTTTTTATCTGCCCCTTTAAAATCACCACTTTAAAGATGGTATGGATTTTGCTAATAGTGCTGCTTCAGAGCGCTGGATATGATAACTGGTCATTCCGGTTGGCTGGCTCGAGGTACAGGCACTCTTGGCGGAGAATAGAATATGTTAATGACAGGATTAGGTTCAGGTATCGATTATGAAAGCATGATCGGTGCTATTGTTGCTGCCGAACGTGCCCCGAAAGATAACCAGCTCAACCGCCAGGAAGGCATGAATAGTGCCGAAATGGATGCACTGAAAGAAATTCAGAACACCATTAACAGCTTCCGCGACAAAGTCGAGGATCTGAACTCCAGCAGCGATCTTGAAAAACTTAAGTCGACATTAAGTAATGATGATGTGTTGTCAGTGACGGTTGACAGTAATGCGGTTGCTGGTGAATACAGCTTCGAGGTAACTCAGCTGGCCAAGGCCCAGCGTGATCAGCTGTTCAAGGTATCGGATGGCAGTACTTTCACCAAGGGTAACATTAGCTTTGGCTCGGTCAATATTGATATCGCCACCTTGCAGACAGATTTGATCAGCAAGGAAAACGACAACAAGCAGGCACATCAGGATAAGGTCTACAAAGAGATTGCCGACAAGCACGGTCTTGATGTCACGACGGACAAGGCTGCAATCGAAGATATTCTGACCAATTCGGCCAACCCGGATTTCGATCAGAGCCGGTTAGATAGCTACAACAGCCGACAGCAGTCTTACGATGACAAAGTGACCCGCCTGACCAATGACGGGGTGACGATTGAGGAGTTGCAGTCGGCGATTAACAATCATGCTGACAACGACGGCGTAAAAGCCACCCTGGTGCGCTCTGGCGACGGGATCAGCATGGTACTGAATGGCAAAAATACTGGTCAGGCGAATGCTATCGGTGCCGTTAACGTCACGCTTAATCCTGCGGATATCAAGGGTAATACGGTTGACATTACCCAGCCAGACAATGGCAATAAGAGCTTGCAGGCAGCCGAAGATGCCATCGTCAAGTACGGCTCGATGGAGCTGACCTCGGCAACCAACAAGATGGAAAATGTGATCGACGGTATCAGTCTGAATCTGAAAGATACCGGTACGGTCAACGTCACGGTTGAGCGTGACGATGCGGCAGTCAATACCAATATCAAGGCCTTTGTCGAAGCCTATAACTCGGTGATCGAGACGGTAAATATCTACACCAAATCGAGTGAGGATTCAGCCGCGGCGCTGTCAGGCGACTCGGCTACCCGCAGCATGATCAGCCGAATGCGCGGAGTGATCGGTGACGAATATACCGCATCGACCTTCCAGACGTTATCACAGTTGGGGATCACCACTACCCGTGAAGGGACGCTGGAAATCGACCAGAAGAAGCTTGATAAGGCGCTGGAAGATGACTTCGAAGCCGTCTCGACCCTGTTTCTGGGTGATGACACCCAAACCGGCATGATGGATGAAATGCTGGTGATCCTGGATGACTACCACAAAAACGGTGGTGTCTATGACCGGCGTATTGACCAGCTGGAATACAGTAACAAGCAGATCACCGAAGATCGCGAGAAGCTGGATGAGCGAATGGAAGCCAAAACCATCTACCTGCGTAACTATTACGCCAAGATGGATAGTCAAATTGCCCAAATGAACCAAACCCAGAGCATGCTGGTTAGCATGTTGATGTAATTTAGAGCGAAGAATGATGAATAACGAAGGTCTAGGTGCTTACCAACATTCACAGAACCATGCCCAGGCGGCATCGGCCAGCCCGCACCGTCTGATCCAGATGTTGCTGGAAGGGCTGCTGGAAAATCTGGGCCGTGCCCGCGGTTTTATGGAGCGCGACCAGATTGCCGATAAAGGTATGATGATTTCCAAGTGTCTCGATATTTTGAACGGCCTTAGCACCGTACTGGACGAGGAAAAAGGCGGTGAGGTGACGCAGGAGCTATTTCGTCTCTACGACTACTGCGGTCGCCGTTTGTTCGAGGCCAACATCAACAACGATGTGGAAGCCATTGACGAGGTGAGCCGCTTGATTAGCGACATCCTTGAAGGTTGGGTGGTACTCAAACCTAATCGTGTGCAGGTGGCCAGTGAAGCTTGAGTTGCAGTTGCAGAGGCTGCACGACAAGTTCGAGCAGGCACTGGCGGCTGGGGACTGGGACGCGCTCGCTGTGTTGGATGCTAAGTTGCAACAGGCGATTCCGCGTATCAGGCAGCAAGTATTGACGGTTGCCGGTAAGCAGCAACTTGAACGGTTAAATGCGCTGTATAGCACCATGATCGCTGAAGGCGAGCGAGAAAAGGCACGTACCCAGCAGCAACTAAAGCAGCAGGAGAGCAACCGTGAAGGTATGCACGCCTATATGCAAAATAATCAATAAAGGGTGACATGCAAGTATCAGCCAATGTAGCCGTAAAAACGGCTTCCCAAACATCATCCACAGACTCGCGAAAGGTTCAGCCAAACAACGCCGGAGACAGTGAGCCGATGAGCTTTGCTGAGTTCGAGCAACGGCTGGATAAATCGTCGGGGACGAAGGATGAGAGCAAAGCCTCTGATGATTCACCTGAAGAGTCAGAACAGCCGTTATCGGCGGATGCGCAGATTCAGGGGCAACAGGATAAACCCTTTGAAGCGACAGCCATGAATCAGGCCCAGCAGGGAGCCCAGAAAAGCTCTTCTGCGGCTGCGAACAACAAGACTGGAATGGTAACGGGCACGGCAACGACGCCTCAGTTCCTTGCAGCTCAGAACCAGGCTCTTCAGCCTCAGATGGCACCTGCTGGTGAGGAGGGAGCCGGCGCGGTGTCTGGACGAGAAACCGGGCTACAAGCCAACTCGTTTCTGACGCAGTTGGCCGGACAGAATGCAGGACAAAACGTCGTACAAACTGCTCAGCAAAAAATGGCACAACACACAGGTCAGGCGGCGCAGCAGGCTCCAGCCAGTCCCGAGTTGCTTGAACAAATGCAGCTCCTTCTTAAGCAGCCAAAGCCGAATACTGGTGACGCGCTGTCGCTGGCTAAAGGAATGACGATGCCGCTGGACGGTGCCTTGACCGATAAGCTGACAGCTGGCGTGATGCCGGTGCCTGCGCAGAGTGCACATAGCAGCCTTGTGGTCGGTGGTAGCAACCTGAGCGCGCCTGCTTCAGGTGCGCCTGCCAGTGCAGCGCAACAGCTGTATGCCGGGGTCGATGTTACCCAGCCTGAATGGGGACGCGACTTGGTTGAGCAACTGCGTTCGCGTATGCAGCTGAGTAAAACGGATCAGATCCAGCATGCCCATGTCAGGCTTGACCCGCCCGAGCTAGGGCGGCTGGAAGTTAACCTCCGCCTGGATGGCGACAAGGTCTCGGTGCACTTTACCGCAGCCCATCCACAACTTCGCGAAGCGTTGGCAGCCAATGCTGACCGGTTACGTTTTGATTTTGACGGTAGCCAGATGCAGCTGGCGGACGTTTCCGTTTCCAGCGGTTTGTACCAGCAGTCACACCAGCAATCAGGCATGGACGATGAGCCGGGCATTATGGCCAACCAGGCCGTGATTCAGTCCGAAGAAGCGTCGACGGCGGCTTCTGGGTTGGATGGTCGCTACGAGGCCATGGTTTGACGGTGTGGTTTGATGGCGCGGTTTGAAATAAGTAAGAAATTAATATGACTGAAGAAGTAAAAGAAACAAAGAGTAAGCTTCCGCTGATCATTGCCGCTGCTGTATTGGTTGTTGCCCTCGCCGGGGGCGGTGGCTGGTGGTATTTCCAGCAGCAGGCGAAACAGCAGGCTGTGGTCGAAGTGGCCGAGAATGTGCCTGCGGCAGCGTTGGTGAAGAAGCCGGTGTTTCTGCCCCTGAAAAAGTTCATAGTCAGTGTGCCCGGTGACGACCGCTTGCACTACCTGATGATGGAGCTCTCACTGATGAGCTACAGCCAGGACCAGCTCGATATCGTCGGGGAATATATGCCGGTTGTTCGCAATGCAGTGATCACCCTGCTGAGTGAACAGCATTACAACGAGCTGGCCCAGCCGGGCGTGATGAAGCCATTGCAGGAGGCATTGCGCGAGTCTATTCAGACTGTCATGAATGACATGGTGAGCAGCAAGGGGATCGACCAGGTACTGATCACCAAGATGGTGATTCAGTAAGGAGTCTGATGTGCACGGTGCAGCAATGTCTTATGAATCTCAGGGGCTTCATGCCTACCAGCAGAGCCGCCAACTGGGTCAGAAATCGCGGGAACAGCGCCTGATCAAACAGTTTTCCGGTCTTGTAAAGCGTGTTGTGAGGCACCTGGCAGGGCAGGTAACGACGGTAATGTCATCGGAAGATATGGAGCAGATAGGCCTGGTGGCGCTGCTTGATGTTATTCGCCGCTACCCGGATGAAGACGATGCCGCATTGGAACGTCTGGCAGTGCAACGTGTTCGTGGCGCCATTCTTGATGAGCTGCGCCGGATGGACTGGCGCTCTCGACGGTCTCGCCAGAACGGCCATGAACTTCGGGATGTCGAGCGTCAGCTCAGCCGTCAGCTGGGACGGGTGCCAACCGATCAGGAACTGGCGGCTGAAATGGGCATTGAGCTGGCTGATATTCAACAGCGCCGGCTTGATACCCAGGCCGAAAATCTCGGTAGCCTGGAAGGGATGCAGGAAGATGGTGAGCAGTTTTTCGGCCTGAGCTTTCAGTGCAACAGCTATGAGCGAGCACAGCTCAAACAGGCGATGGCCAAGGCGCTGTCGAGGCTGTCCGAGCGAGAGCAGATCATGCTGAGTTTCTACTACGAGCATGAAATGAACCTGAAAGAAATTGCCCTGGTCTTTGAGCTGACCGAAGCACGAGTTAGCCAGATCCATAAAAAAGCGCTGAAAAGCCTTAACAGTATGTTGACTGACTGGCGTGAGTCAGTTTAACGGAGTAACAAGATGCAAATTATTATCGGTTTTGTCATTGTTTTTGGGTGTATTATCTACGGTTACACCCATGCATCCGGGCGCTTGCTGGCGCTTTGGCAGCCCGCTGAATTCATTATTATCATAGGGGCCGGCTTGGGCGCTATGGTGATCTCCAACCCAACCTATGTTCTGAAAAATACCCTAACCCGCCTCAAGATGGCGTTCGGCAAGGGGTACAAGGCCGATTTCTATAAATCGACCCTGGAATTGATGTTTGAATTGTTGGAAACCATTCGCAAGGACGGGATCAAAAAGCTCGATGACCATATCGAGAACCCTGAGAGCAGTGCGATTTTCAACAAGTACCCGGAGGTGGCCAAGTCCAATGTCCTGGTGAGCTTTATTACCGACAATCTGCGCATGATGGCCATGGGCAAGATGAATCACCATGATTTGGAAGCGGTGCTGGAGCTCGAACTGCATACCCTGGAAGAAGACCTGATGCGCCCGTCGAAAGCGCTGGGCAAAGTCGGTGAGGCGATGCCGGGTTTCGGTATCGTCGCTGCGGTATTGGGGATTGTGGTAACGATGCAGAGCATTGGTGGCGATCTGGCCCTGATTGGGGTCAAAGTTGCCGCGGCATTGGTGGGGACCTTCTTCGGTATCTTGATGTGTTATGCGGTCTTTGAGCCGCTGGCAGCTACCGTTGGCAACCAGGTGAAGAAAGAGATGATGGCGCTGCATATGATCTCGGCCATTCTGGTTGCTCAGGTGCAGGGCAAGCCGACCTTGTTGGCACTGGATGCCGGACGTAAGGTGCTGCACAGCGAGTATAAGCCGACCTTTGCGGACATGGAAAACTGGATGACAGGGCAGTCGTAAACCATGAGCAAAGAACACCATATTATTGTTGTAAAGAAAAAAGCCCGCGGTCATCACGACGAGCATCATGGCGGTGCCTGGAAAGTGGCCTTTGCCGATTTTGCGGTCGCGATGATGGCTTTTTTCATGGTGCTATGGCTGATGGGGATCACCACCCAGGAAGAGCGGATAGAAATTGAAAAGCGCCTTCAGACAGCGACGGTGTTCGACAATATTTTCGAGATCACCAACAGCCCGTTTCCGATTGATTTTGATGGCAACATGTCGCCATTCGAGAAGCCAATGAGTGAAATCACTCCGGGAACGGATCGTTTCGGTAAGTCGATGTTTGCGCCGTCATCGGACAGCGAGCAACAAGGCGGCCGGGATCGCAAGCTTAACTCGGCGCTGGCAGGGAAGAACCTGTCGATCCCTGAACTAAAGGTGCTGGCAAAGGCGCTGGAGATCATTGCCGAAGAGCTGTCGGCATCGAACAATATCGTGCTGGAAATTGTGCCACAGGGATTGCGAATTTTGATTCAGGATGATG
This sequence comes from Photobacterium sp. OFAV2-7, assembly GCF_022347985.1. Taxonomy (GTDB): domain Bacteria; phylum Pseudomonadota; class Gammaproteobacteria; order Enterobacterales; family Vibrionaceae; genus Photobacterium. The sequence goes on along the minus strand of NZ_JAKRFQ010000001.1, from coordinate 62,761 downwards.
ATGATCACTTCATGTTTGAGCGTGGCAGCATTCAGATCACGCCGTTCTTTGAAGACATGCTATTTAATATCGCGCCGGTACTGGGACAGATCCAGAACCGACTGGTGATCAGTGGCCACACTGACAGTACCCAGTTCCAGCGCAGAGATTACAGCAACTGGGACTTGTCAGGTGCTCGTGCCCTGAAGGCCCGTGAGGTGCTGGTGGACTCCGGTTTGCCTGTCGACAATGTGTTGCAGGTTGCTGCGATGGCTGAACGGATGCCGGTATACGAGAAGGATACCCGAAGCGGGAAAAACCGCCGGATTGAAATGATGGTGCTTACCAGGGAAGCCGACGAACAGTTGGCCCTGCTGTTTGGTAAGGGGCAGCCACATGTTAATGAAGGCAAGGCTGTAAACAAGGCCCGAGATTATGCCGAGGCGAACCGTCCGGTCTCGCGTCTGGAGATGCTGACGAACTAAGTGTTTCTGTCAGCGTTGTTATTTGATTTTGTTTTAGTTGATTGAACTTGGCTCGGTATTGACGAGGGTAGCTTTCAATACCGGGTTGGTTACGAAATATTAATAGTTATTGTGAGTAAAGTTATGACGGTATCTGCGTTTAAAATTGCGGTTGATGATGGGTCAACAAATGTGAAGGTAAGCTGGATTGAGAACAATCAGCTAAAGACCATCGTATCACCGAACTCTTTCCGTAAAGACTGGAAGAGTGCTGCACTGCGACGCGATAAGAAGGTTTATAACTACACAATCGGTACAACCAAATACACTTACGATGCGACATCGGACAAGGCGCTGGAAACCACGCACGTTGACTATCAGTATGATGATCTGAACCTGCTGGCGGTGCACCATGCGCTGCTGCAAACTGGCCTGAAACCTTGCCCGGTGATTCTGGTGGTTACCTTGCCAATTACCGAGTTCTACAACTCAGAAGACTGTCAGCGCAATGAAGAAAAAATTGCCAAGAAACGCCAGAACCTGATGCGCGAGATCAGCCTGAACAAGGGTGAGCTGTTCGAAGTAGTGGATGTTGAGGTGATGCCGGAGAGCCTGCCTGCGGTAATGTCGACCCTGATTAACTCCAACTGTAACGAGTTTACCCGTTCGCTGGTGATTGACTGTGGCGGTACGACGCTGGATATGGGTATTGTGGTTGGTGAGTTTGATGACGTATCGGCTATCTATGGTAATAACGAAATCGGTGTGTCGATGGTAACGGATGCGGCGCGCAAGGCCCTGGCTTCTGCCGACAGTGATTCTAGCTACCTGGTGGCCAACGAGCTGATCAAGCGCCGTAACGATCTGGAGTTTGTCAAAGATGTGGTGAACGACGAATCCAAGCTCGACAGCATCCTGGACAAGATCGATATCAAGATTGAAGAGCTGGGCAATGCGGTGGCCTATGAAGCGAAGAAATTTGCCAAGAACCCGAACCGCGTTTACCTGGTCGGTGGCGGTGCGCCGTTGGTTTACCCGGCAATCATGTCGGCGTATGAAACCCTGGGCGAGCGTGTGGTACTGATCAAGGATGCCCAGTCAGCCCTGGCTCGTGAGCTGTGCCTGTACAATACCGAAGAAGAAGATATTCACATCGAGCGCGAGACCCTCATCGAGGTAGAAGATGAGTAGTAAGCTAAAGCGGGTTAACTACTCGATTTATCTAAATCCGGTTAACTCCTTGTCCGACCGCTATGCGGTCGGCATTATGCAGAAGTGGGTCAACGAGCGTAAGGATATGCTCGATAATCCAGATGATGGCCTCAATCTGCATAACAGTCTGCACATGCACAAAAACATCTACCTGTCGGGGATGTTTCTGCACTTGCTGAGCCCGACACTCAGTGCCGGGCTGGCCAATTCGCTTGGCGATGACTCCATTAAAATGGCGACACTGAAGCAGCAGCTTGATGCCTGCGGACTGGTGGTGCCAATGGCGCCGACCCAGGAGTCGGGGATCTCCCGGGAAGACTTGGATAGCCTCAGGGCCGCTGTCGATATGACGCCGCTGCTGGGTGAAATTCAGTCCCTGCGTGGCGAGCTGCAGCAGGCGAGTGAGCACCAGCGTCAGGCCAGCGAGGCGCATCAGCATCAGTTGCTTCAGGCAGCCGAGCGTGAACAGGCCCTGTTACAGGGACAGCAAAATACCCAACAGGAACTGGTCGAAACCCGACAGACGCTGATGAGCTTGTGCTCGGAACTGGCCGAGTCGGTGGCGGCGAATATAGCTTCGGCTGACGAGATTTTTGCACCAGAACCTGTTGCTCCCGACCCTGCTGCTTCCGAAGCTGTCGCCCCAGCAGCGGTTGATCCTGAGGTGGCAACACCTAATGACGCAGTGGTTACAGCTGACTTCTCCGAGTTGCAGCAGGCATTGACGGAAGAGATCCGCGCCAATAACCACAAGCGTGAGATTGCAGAGCTCAAAGCCTTGATCAAGGCGCAAAGCCAGCTGATCAAAACCCTGTCTCTGAATGGTACTGCGGAGCAGGCGAAAGCCCAACCGGAAGAAGAAGCCGACTTGACTACGACCATTGCCAGTATGCAGAAGGTCAAGAAAAAAGGGTTGTGGTAAGCCTCCTTGGCGAGCAATGGTGAATCAAATAGGCGAACCAGGACGAATAAAAAAACGGAGCATCATGCTCCGTTTTTGTCATCTAGCCACTGACTTTCCAGGCAGTATTAGTGATCGTGTGCGGCACCTGCGCCTTTCGGATAACGGATAGACTCAACCATATCCTGTACTTCTGTCGGTACTTCGGCAGTGAACTTGTTCACAACAATCGAGACAACAAAGTTCAGACACATACCCAGCGTACCGATACCTTCAGGGCTGATACCGAAGAACCAGTTGTCAGGCGTACTTGCTGCCGGGTTGATGAACTTGAAGTAGATGATGTAAGAGGCGGTAAATACGATACCGGCCAACATACCTGCAATCGCCCCTTCCTTGTTCATCTTCTTGTAGAAGATACCCAGGATGATGGCAGGGAAGAAGGACGCCGCTGCCAGTCCGAAGGCAAAGGCCACAACCTGTGCCACAAAGCCCGGTGGGTTGATACCCAGGTAACCGGCACCGACAATGGCGACGGCTGCGCCTACCCGAGCGGCGAGCAGTTCCTGTTTGTCAGTCATATTCGGCTTGAAGCCTTTCTTCAGTAAGTCATGGGAAATCGAGGTCGAGATAACCAGTAGCAGACCGGCGGCTGTCGATAGTGCGGCGGCCAGGCCACCTGCTGCCAGCAGGGCTACCACCCAGTTAGGCAGGCTAGCTAGTTCAGGACTTGCTAGTACGATGATATCGCGGTTGATCTTCATCTCGTTGCGATCATCGCCCGAGTAGAACATCTTGCCGTCGCCGTTCTTGTCTTCCCACTGAACCAGGCCAGTTTTCTCCCAGTTGGTCACCCAGCTCGGTGCTTCTGCCGCGGCCACACCCTTCATGTCAGGACCATTGATGGTTTCAATCATGTTGACGCGGGCAAATGCGGCAACAGCCGGTGCTGTGGTGTATAGCATAGAGATGAACAGTAGTGCCCAGCCTGCTGAGATACGGGCATCTTTAACACGCGGTACCGTGAAGAAACGGATGATAACATGTGGCAGACCGGCGGTACCGACCATTAGCGCGGCACAGATAAAGAATACGTCAACCATACTCTTCGAGCCGTCGGTGTAGGCGGTAAAGCCTAATTCCGTGGTTAACCCGTCCAGCTTATCCAGTACATAGGTTTCCGAACCTGATATTGTTGAGCCCATACCGATTTGTGGCAGCGGGTTGCCTGTCATCATGATAGACGTGAAGATCGCCGGTACCAGGAAGGCAAAAATCAGTACGCAGAACTGGGCAACCTGGGTGTAGGTGATCCCTTTCATGCCGCCTAATACTGCGTAGAAGAACACGATACCCATACCGATGATGATACCCATGTTGATATCAACTTCCAGGAAGCGGGCGAATACCACGCCAACCCCACGCATTTGGCCTGCAACGTAGGTAAAGGAAACGAAGATGGCACAAAAGACAGCTACCATACGTGCAGTTTTGGAGTAATAACGCTCACCAATGAAGTCAGGCACGGTGAACTGACCGAACTTACGCAGGTAAGGCGCAAGACAGAGGGCTAGCAGTACATAACCGCCGGTCCAACCCATCAGGTATACCCCGCCGTCATAGCCGACAAAAGAGATGATACCAGCCATTGAGATGAAGGAGGCTGCCGACATCCAGTCAGCGGCAGTTGCCATGCCGTTGGCGACCGGGTGAACGCCGCCGCCGGCGACATAGAATTCACTGGTTGAGCCGGCGCGGGCCCAGATTGCGATGCCGATATACAGCGCAAAGGTGATACCTACTAATATAAACGTCCAGGTTTGGATATCCATGCTAAAACCTCTTAGTCTTCATGTACGTTGAACTTACGGTCGAGCGCATTCATACGCACTACGTAGACAAAAATCAGGACAACAAAGGTATAAATAGAACCTTGTTGTGAGAACCAGAATCCGAGCTTGAAGCCGCCAAGCTGGATGCTGTTGAGGGCATCGACAAACAAAATGCCTGCGCCGTAAGATACGAGGAACCAGATGGCTAGGAGGGAGCCCATCGTAGCGAGGTTCTCTTTCCAATAGGCCTGGGCCTGCTCCTTGGATTCAAACGCCATTGTCATCTCCTTTCACGTCGTTATAAATCACGTTAATAAAATGTTACGTACTGACAATAGCAACGAATAGGTAAGGAGACAGTGCAACTTTAGTCGAGACAGAAACGACAAAATCGCCGAAAATACGGCGATTTTGTGACCAGGGCAGAAATTTGCGGATGTTACGAAAATGTTGAGTTAGCCAAAGGTCTAACTGCCAGATGAAAAAAAACAGACCGGATAAGACTTACTGAGTCAGATCCATCTGCTGTAGCAGAATAACTGCCTGAGTCCGGTTTTTGACCCCGAGCTTGCGGAAGATAGCCGTCATATGGGCCTTGATGGTGGCTTCGGATACATTGAGATCATAGGCAATCTGCTTGTTGAGCAGGCCGTCAGAGAGCATGCACAAGACTTTGTATTGCTGGGGTGTCAGGGTCGCAATACGTTCGGCCAGCTCGTTGATTTCCTCGTCCTCTTCCCCCAGTCCTTCCGGGAAGTATGGGTCGCCTTCCAGCACCTGGTTCAGGGCTCCTATCAGGGCCCGCATGTCACTGGATTTCGGAATAAAACCAAACGCGCCGTGGCTACGAACCTGGCGGATAACATTGGTTTCCTCGCTGGCGGAGATCACCACAACGGGAAGATCCGGGTACTGGTTGCGGAGCTGGATCAGCCCCGACATGCCGTTGGCGCCGGGCATTTTCAAGTCCAGCAGCAATAGGTCTACGTCCGGCTCTTTTTCAAGTAGGGAGAGCAGGGTATCAAGGGAATCGGCTTCCAGCAGATTGGCCCCGCTTATCGCCATATGCACTGACTGAAACAGGGCATTGCGAAATAGCGGGTGGTCATCGGCAATAACAATAGTGTACTGAGCGTCCATGGCAGTTGTGTCTGATTGTTTTTAATTACGCTATCACTGCTTATAGCGTAGATCAATTTGTTAACACTCAAGATCTGAGCTGGATCGGCTCTTATGCGATATGTTGAGCAATGACAGATCGCTTATTAAGGTATTGATCAAATTGGTCGCTTTATTTCAATGGGATAGCGTTAATCTGGGAATAAGGAATGATCCGACACATCGAGACATGGACGACAGGGCGAGACTACTTTGAACAGCAACAATTCAAGCGTCAGGAACAGGGCTGGAAACTGATCATTGTAACCTCCGGGTTGTTGTTGGGTCTGGTATTTATCGAGCTGTTCTGGTTAGAGCCAGCGGTAACAAGTCAGGTGAAGTCGGTATTTAGCGGTGTATTGGCCTTATTGGGTGGAGTGGCCTTTGTGTTGTGGCTGGTGGTGCAGGTGATGCCAATCAAGGTGAAATGGCAGATAGCCTCGCTGGCACTGGCCGGGTTGCTGGGAAGCTGCTGGGCGGTCTTGTTTCCGTTACTGATCCATTACTCTCATTTTTCTACCCTCTATGTTTATAGTGATCTGTTTATCTTTCTCTCGGTGGTGGCGTTTTTTAGCTACCCTCCGGCTATGTACCTGGCCATCGGCCCTGTACTGTGCTCGTTCTTGTTCTCAGGGGTGTATTTAGAGCTCAACCACGAGGCACTTACTGTTCTGAGTGTAATCAGCCGACTGGCGATAGTGATAGTGGTTCGCGAATGTCTCTATCACTGGTTTCATTCCTCGGTTTTTCATGAATTTGAAGAGCAGCGCCTGCGTCAGGAGCTTGCTACGATATCACTGGTCGATCCGATCACCGGGCTGCAAAACAGCCGTCATTTTGAGTTGATGCTGGAGCGGGAGATCATGGCGGCGCGTCGTCATCACAGTGAATTGACGCTGTTGATTGTCAGTGTCGAGCTACTGCGGCTCTATACCATGACATGCGGCCATCAGGCTTATGAAGTGCTGCTAAAGCGTGTTGCCAAGGGATTGCGACGCGGCGTATACCGGCCCCGGGACTTCATTGCCCGGGTCGGCAGCGATGAATTTTCTGTCTTGTTGCCCGATACGGATATGGAGGGAGCAGAGATTGTGGCGGAGCGGATACAGAGACATGTTCACCGTTGCTGTGACAATCTGGTCAAAGTGGATCTGGAGCAGCCTGTCAGTGTGAAGACCTCGGTTATCGAATGGAGCCCGGGTTGGAATGTCAGTCAGGTTCGCAAGCACATGCACGATGCGATCAATACACTTCGTGCTGATGATAAACCGGAGGGTGCGGATGATGCTGAAAAGGGGCATGAACCGGTTGATATTATTGCCCGCTATGAGCCACTGAGCCGGTTTGGAAAATAAAAAAGAGCACCCTGAGGTGCTCTTTTTCGTTGTGGGGATACGAAGCTAGTAGAGCAGTTTGTGGTTGTCCAGATGGCTTAGAAACGGCGAGGCTTCCATAAAACCTGTCAGGCGCGCATTGCTAATGCGGTTGCCCTTGGCATCCCAGAAATCCAGCGTCGGCAGGCCGAGTACATCCATTTCTTTGAGCAGTTCGATATCTGCCGGCGAGCTGTTGGTGACGTCGGCTTGCAGCAGGATAAATTGCTGCAGCTTGGGAGCGACGGCCGGATCATGGAAGGTGTACTTTTCAAACTCCTTGCAGGCGACACACCAGTCGGCATAGAAGTCCAGCATGACCGGTTTGCCCTGGGCCTTGGCTTCGGCCAGTGCCAGGTTTAGATCGTCAATGGTGCTGATACGTTCAAATTCAACGGTGACCGGCTCTTGCCTTACTGACGGTGTGTTGCCTCCGATCAGTGACTGGTACAGCGGCTGGGCAGAGGCGAACAGGCCGACAATGGCAATGACTGCCAGGGTACTGCTGCGCCAGGATACCGTCAGGGTGTTTTTGACATGATACAGCCAGCCGAATGCAGCCAGCCCCAGCAATGACCACAGATAAGGAACCAGATTGTGCGGCAGGATCCGCTCTAGCAGGAAGACAGGGACGGCCAGCAGAACAAAGCCAAAGAAGACTTTGACATGGTTCATCCAGTTGCCGGCCTTAGGCAGGAGTTTGTTGCCGAACATCGCCGCAAGGATCAGCGGGATCCCCATGCCGATTGCCAGTGCATACAGGGCGATGGCCCCGGTTAGCAAGTCACCGCTCTGGGCGACATAAATCAGGGCGCCAGACAGTGGGGCGGTGGTACAGGGGGAGCAGACCAGGCCGGAAATAGCCCCCATCGCAAATACGCCACCGGTATTGCCGCCATGCTGTTTGTTGCTCTGGTTGCTGAGCCAGGTCTGGACACTGCTTGGCAGTTGCAGGGTATAGGCACCAAACATCGACAGAGCCAGCAGCACAAACATGACACTCAGTCCGATCAGGACATAAGGGTGTTGCAACGCGGCCTGAAATTGCATGCCTGCCGAGGCGACCACCAGACCAAGCAGGGTATAGGTCATTGCCATGCCCTGGACATAGGTAAACGACAGACGGAATGTTCGCCCGTGGCTGAGCTGGCCGTTCCCCAGCACAATTCCGGTCAGGATCGGATACATCGGCAGTACGCATGGGGTAAAGGCCAGGCCGATCCCCAGAGCCAGGAACACCAGCGGCGTCCACCATTGCTCGGCCAAATCGCTGGCCAGCTTGTCCTGCTCAGAGGCCGGTGCCGGGGTATTGCTAGCAATGTTAGTGCTTACTTGCGCGGTATCTTCTGTATTACTGGTACGGTTTGCTACCTTGCTAATTGCCCCGGTGTCAGCTGGTGGCATCGGGGAAGCCCCGGCTGTTACCGCCGACAGGGGAACCTGGCGGATCTCCGGCGGATAGCAAAATCCGGCCTTGGCGCAGCCCTGGTAGCGAACTGTCAGCACTGAATCATTCGAGGCTTTAATTACCGGTACGCTGACGGTCAGGGGATCGGTATAGATAAAGACATCGCCGAAGAACTCATCCCGGTAGGGTTGGCCCGCGGGAATATCGACGGTGCCGAGCTCGGCATTGTCGGAGGTGACCGACAGCTGATGCTGGTACAGGTAATAGCCTGGTTTTACTTGCCAGTCGAGGTATACCACCTCGCCTTGCTGGCTGAAGTTAAACGGAAAGGCCTCGTCGACCGTCACAAACTTGTTGGTGCTGCTGGCTGAAAAGCCCGGTAGGGAAAATTCTGCCCGGACAGGCAGGCTGGCGATACCGGCCAGTAGCGTTCCCGCCAGCGCGACAAGCGCAAGAAAACGGGAGAATCCGCGATAGTATTTTAGTTTCATCATTCAGATCAGGCTCGTCTGCAGGGATTTATGCCCAAACTGCACCTTGAAGGTGTAGTTTGGGTATTAACTATACTCTCTCAGACCGTGTTATTCAGCGTTTGGTTTCATCTACAGTAAAAACAATAAGTTTGATTGCCGTAGCCAGTATGCTTGTAAGTGATTACTTACCTAACGCGTCGCGCATGAAGTCCGTAAAGCTGCGAATGTGCGCAGGTACGTATCCCAGACGTTGGTAGAGCATATAAATCGGACGCGGCGGTGAGTACCAGTTACCCATCATGGTTGTCAGCAAGCCCTGATCACAGGCGTCGGCGACCACATAGTTTGGCAGGCAGGCGATGCCCAGCCCGTCAATGGCCGCTTTCTTGATGCTGTTGAGATCCGCAATGGCCATTTTTACCGGCGAGTTTATCCAGTATGTTTTTACGTCTTCGGTACCGTTTCTGTCGGTAAGTGCCCACTCGAACTCAGGTACGCTGGCCAGACGGGCATGTTGATTTAGGTCCTGTGGATGCTCCGGCGTTCCCTGACTGACCAGATAGTGCGGGGAAGCGACCAGAATTCGCTGTGATTCGCCGATTCTGGCCGCGGCGAAACTGGAGTCCGGCTGCTGGCCGACCCGAAAGACGACATCATATTGCTCCGGGCTGTAGTCATGATGCTGGTTTGACAGGTGGTTCAGCGACAGCGTGATGTCCGGATAGCGGGCCAGAAATTGGTTAAAGAGCGGCATCAGCCGGTAAGTGAGCAGGCCGACGGGCGCGGAGATCCGCAGCGCGCCGCGCGGGTTGGCGTGGCTGCTATCGTGCAGCTCGTTGGTGGTGGTCTCGAGCTCGTCAATCAGCGGTTGGCAGCGCTCAAAATAACGTAGCCCCAGCGGTGTCAGGGATACGTTGCGGCTGTCACGGATCACCAGCTGGCTACCCAGGGTATCTTCCAGTCGTTGTAACCGGCGGCTTAGGGTGGCCGGGGGAATATCTAGCGCACTGGCTGCAGCTCTGAAACTTCCTTGTTGAGCAATTGCAATCAGAGTGCGCAGGTCGTCTAACTTCATACCATTTTTGCATCGCTGCATAACGCTTTTACCTCTATCGCCTGGCTCGCTCAATCACTACTATTGTCTGGCAGGCTTTCCTGTCTTAAGCCTGATCTGTAGCAAATTGAGACATGGTTCCGGGTAGATCGTCGGGATTGACGATGTAGCCGGGCTGAACCGATACGTTGGAATCCGTATTGGTTCGCTGTCTTCGCCTCGGGATGGGGCGGAGACAACAAATCCATCATCCTATCTTTCTTATTACTTCAATTCTTTCTCTCTTTCCTAATAAAAAGTAACCGGATTTGTCGTTATTCCCCTTAAATTAATATGCTTTGTTAGTAATTGCTTACTTGGATTGTATGTACCGCAGAGCCTAAGTCCTGGAAGATCTTGTCCTAGGGAAGAACAGAGCTTTATATCAAAATTTTGACTGTTACAAACTGCTTGTAGTACTCAATACCCAGTACCTATAAAAGAAAAGGCCACCCAATAAGGTGGCCTCAGTGACAGATTGTTCAGCCGACCCTGTTACAGGAAGACACCGCCAAAGGCAAAGCCCAGGGCAACAGAGGTGACGATGGTTACCACACCCGGGATAAAGAACGGGTGGTTAAATACCAGGTTACCGATACGGGTTGAACCTGTGTCATCCATCTCAACGGCAGCAAGCAGGGTTGGGTAAGTTGGCAGTACGAACAGCGCACTTACAGCAGCGAAAGACGCGATGGCTGTGAGTGGTGCGACACCGATAGCCAGTGCTGCAGGCATTAGTGCGGTAGTTGTTGCGCCCTGAGAGTAAAGCAGCATAGAGGCAAAGAATAGGGTTACAGCCAGCATCCAAGGGTACTGCTCCAGGATCTCACCTGCTAGTTCTTTGATTTCAGTGATGTGGCCAGATACGAATGTATCACCCAACCAGGCAACACCCAGTACGCACACACAAGCACTCATACCAGACTTGAAAGTCGCGGCGTTGGCAATCTTAGACGCATCGATCTTGGTGATGGTGACGATAGCCATGGCAGCTGTCAGCATGAACACCATGATGGCATCGTTACGGCCTAGCGCCGGATCTTCAATCAGGCCTACAGCGCTGGAAATCATTGTTGCGTAGGCAACAACCGCGATGATAGCGGCAATGAAGATGTAAGTTGCAGGCTTCGCTGTCGGCAGGATTTCACGCTTGGTTTCACCCTGGATTTTGATCAGGCCTTTTGCCAGACGGTCTTTATAGATAGCATCGTCTTTTAGCTCGCAGCCCAGGAAGTTAGAAACAAACGCACCGGCCATACAAGCGACGAACGTTGTCGGGATACAAACAGCCAGTAGCGTTAGGTAGCCTACTCCCAGCGGTTCAAGAATGCCTGAGAAGAATACAACCGCTGCAGAGATAGGCGATGCGGTGATTGCAATTTGTGAAGCCACAACTGCAATAGAAAGCGGACGAGAAGGACGTACACCTTGCTCTTTGGCGACTTCTGCAATAACTGGTAGGGTAGAGAACGCGGTATGACCGGTACCTGCTAGCAGTGTCATGAAGTAAGTGACCATTGGCGCATAGAAAGTGATGCGCTTAGGGTTTTTTCGAAGAAATTTTTCAGCAAGATCAACCAGCCAGTCCATACCACCGGCAACCTGCATAGCGGCAATGGCTGTAATTACTGACATGATGATCAGGATAACGTCGACAGGAATATTACCTGCATCGACACCCAAAAGAAGAGAAAGTACCAATACGCCGGCACCGCCAGCAAAACCAATACCAATACCGCCGATACGAGCGCCTAAATAGATAAACGCAAGAACGACAAAGAGTTCTACACCAATCATGAGATTGTCCTGTCTTTAAAGTTAAAAAAATATAAAAGGGGGAATCTGTAGCAAAAAAGTGGCGGACTCTCATCCTGACAATCCGCCGGGTTTTATCGCGTTTGCGCTTTATTAGTTGTAACGCTTCGCTTTATATTCTGGGTGCATCAGGTTCTGAACTGAGAAGATGTCATCTAGCTGAGCTTCAGTCAGCAGACCACGCTCTAGTACAACATCACGGACGCTCTTGCCTGTTTCAGCACAGATCTTACCGACGATGTCACCTTCGTGGTGGCCGATGAACGGGTTCAGATACGTAACGATACCGATAGAGTTGAACACGAAGCTTTCACATACTTCTTTGTTCACTGTGATACCGTCAATACACTTGTCGCGTAGGTTGATAGAGGCGTTTTTCAGCAGGTCGATAGACTCGAACAGTGCCTGGCCGATAACTGGCTCCATCACGTTTAGCTGAAGCTGACCGGCTTCTGCGGCAAAAGTAATGGTGGTGTCGTTACCAATCACCTTGAAGCAAACCTGGTTAACCACTTCTGGGATCACTGGGTTTACTTTTGCTGGCATGATAGAAGAACCAGCCTGCATTTCAGGTAGGTTGATTTCGTTCAGACCGGCACGAGGACCAGAAGACAGCAGACGCAGGTCGTTACAGATCTTAGATAGCTTAACGGCAGTACGCTTAAGTGCGCCGTGAACCATGACGTATGCGCCACAGTCAGAGGTCGCTTCAATCAAGTCTTCTGCTGGTGTGCAAGGAAGGCCTGTGACTTCAGCCAGACGCTGAACCGCTAGTTCCTGGTAGCCTGTTGCTGCGTTCAGACCGGTACCGATTGCCGTTGCACCCAGGTTAACTTCCAGTAGAAGCTGGGCGGTGTGGCGAAGGTTTTTAATTTCTTCTTTGATCAGTACGCCGAATGCGTGGAATTCCTGACCGACAGTCATTGGGACTGCGTCCTGCAGCTGGGTACGGCCCATTTTCAGTACGTCAGCGAATTCTTTGTCTTTCGCGTCGAAGGCACCTTTCAGGTACTCCAGAGCTTCAACCATGTTCATGATGCTGTTGTATACAGCGACACGGAAGCCTGTTGGGTAGGCACAGTTAGTTGACTGGCTCTTGTTGACGTGGTCGTTAGGGTTAACGATGTCATACTCGCCTTTTTCTTTGCCCATTAGCTCAAGAGCAAGGTTTGCAATCACTTCGTTAGTGTTCATGTTAACTGAAGTACCGGCACCACCCTGGTAGACGTCAGACGGGAACTGATCCATGCACTTTCCTGTTTCAAGGATCTCGTCACACGCCTTGATGATGTACTCGCCAACATCAGAAGGGATAACACCCAGCTCTTTGTTCGCCATTGCAGCAGCTTTCTTGGTGAAAACCATACCGCGAACAAACTCTGGTACGTCAGAAATAGTCGTTTGGGAAATGTTGAAGTTTTCAACAGCACGAAGAGTGTGAATACCCCAGTATGCGTCAGCTGGGACGTGGCGATCGCCAAGAAGATCTTCTTCGATGCGGGTTGCAACGTTTAGAGTTGCTTCATTTTTTTCTAGATCAATCATCTGAGACATAGTGTAGCCTTAGTGGAATCTGCTAATGAAATTCAATTATTGAGCCAATTCTGAATGATTAGAATCCGTTCCGCAGAGATTTTGGCTAGATGATCGTACCTGACACCTATTGTCTGAAGCCGATAATACTCCCCTTTAGTGGTAAAAACATAATCCAGATCACTTTTTTAATCGGCCTGAAAACATTTGCACAAAAACACGATCTACATCACATTTAGTGTTAACAGCTAGTCGGTGGTTTATGTCGACTAATGAGCAAAAATGACAAGATGTGAAAGTTCTGTTTTGCGCAGTCAGCGTGGGTTCAGGCTGTGTTTTTTGGTACACTCCAGAGGTTGAAAAAGGGCCATTTGTTCCCGATATTAAAAGATAGAACCTGGCGTGATGACTCCGGATGATTTTATCCGTGTCGCGTATACCCGTTTATTACAGACCGCAACCGCAAAGAGGTGAGTCGTGTTTCCTGTTTTACTATTTCTGTTTATTGTTGTTCCGATTATTGAGATTGCCCTGTTTGTCCAACTAGGGGGATTTCTGGGCCTATGGCCAACGATTGCACTGGTGTTGGTAACGGCGGTTGTCGGTGCATCGCTCGTACGGAGCCAGGGGATAGCCACCCTTATGTCGGTGCAAAGCCGCCTGCAGCAAGGCGAGTTGCCTGCTCAGCAAATTGTCGAAGGGGTAATGCTGGCTGTTGCCGGGGTATTGTTGCTGACACCGGGTTTTATGACTGATGCACTGGGGATGCTTGTATTGCTTCCGGCACCGCGTGCAATGCTGGCCAAGCAGCTAATGAGCCGGGTGAAGGTCCAGAGTATGGGCTCGGGCTTTAGTGCCGGTTTCGGTGGCGGTCAGGGCTTCAGCGGCCAGGGGCCGTTTGATCACCGTTCGGACTCATTCAATCAGCGTCCGTCCGACGGCGACGTGTTCGATGGCGAGTATGAGCGTAAAGATGAAAACAAGGACAACAATGATCGCCGGCTGCCTTGAGTAGGCACGGCAAGCATTGTACAACAACGTGAATATAGAAAGGCAGCCGAATGGCTGCCTTTTTGTTAATACTGTTCATATTTTTTGTCAGCCAAAAGGTGTGATCTTTAGCTTGGATTGGCCAGACTGCTGTACATGTGTCGCCGCATTTTGACCGCGTACAGGTATGCCCCGATACCGCTCAGTAAGTTGGCGATGGCAATGCCGACAAATAATCCTTCGGTTCCGTTTATCCAGCTGCCCAGCCAAGCCGCCGGCAGCAAGAAGGCAAACAGCCGCAGCAGGTTCCACACTAGGGCATGGACGGACTTGTGCATAGCATTGAGAGCGCTGATGAGCAGCATACACACGGCCTGCATGCCGTAGCTGATCGGGACCACAATCAAGTAGTGCCAGAGTTGCTCCTGAACGGCGATGTCCTGACTGAACAATGCCGATAACGGCCAGCTAAGCGGCACCATCATGATAAATATCAGCAGCTGGAACAGAATGGCAAACCGCATCGCGGTAAACATTGCCTTGAAGGCACGTTGCGGGTTGTTGGCGCCCAGGTTCTGGGCCATGAACGGCATCAGGGCAGATCCCAGTGCCATCATAACGAGCACCAGCAGGGATTCGATTCGCATCGCGGCGCCGTAGGCGGCCACCGAGGTAGTGCCGAGGCCGGCTAGCAGCGACATCAGTATGGCTCCGGACAGGGGAGTCAGGGCATTGGAGAGGGCTGCCGGAGTGCCGACCTGCATGATTTGTTGCCAGTCCCTGCCGAGCAACCTCAGCTGTGGCATCGCCAGCAGTTTTTCTCTTTTGATTAAAATATAGAGGGAGCAGATCAGGGCGAAGGCCCAGCTGATCCCGCTGGCTATCGCTGCCCCTCTTACGCCCAGCTCGGGAAACGGACCATAACCAAAGATCAGTAAAGGATCGAGTACACCGTTGATCACCCCGGCCAGCATCATGATCTTGGCCGGCGTCTTGGCGTCCCCGGTGGCACGAATGGCACTGTTGCCCGCCATCGGTATGACCAGCAACGGAATAGCCAGATACCAGATATCCATATATTGCTTAATGATTGGCAATAGCTCCGGCGACGCACCGATGAGCGAAAATAAGGGTTCGAGGGTCAGCAGGCCTATACTGGATGCTGTGATCATCAAAAGTACTGCCAGCAACAGCCCGTGGCTGGCGAACCGGGCGGCGGTATGATTGTCGCCGCTGCCCAGCAGGCGTCCTACCCGGGTTGATATCCCGACACTGACGCCCATGGTGATACAGTTGAGGGCAAAGGTGACCGGAAAGGTAAAGCTGACCGCGGCCAGTGCCTCGGTGCCCAGAAGCGAAATAAAGAAGGTGTCGACCAGGTTAAACAGCAAGATCGCAACCATCCCGAATACCATCGGAACGGTTAACCGGCGCAGGACGATAGGAATGGGCGCTGATAAAAGCCCATGTTTGTCTGCTTTTCTTTCTGTTGCCATAGCTGTCTCATTATCGGGATGCCCGCCTACCCTAAAGCAAAGAGTGTGATCGGGCAAAAAGTCTGTGAGAATTTTTTGAAAAAAATAGTACAGGGGACTTGGGATCCAGAAAAACGTCCCAACATGTTTAGTTATCAGAAAAAGTTAGTGTGAAACCATGCTAGCTTTATTAATCGTATGGATATTACCAAAATCAGGAGAGACGACCGATGAACATTCGTCCTTTACATGACCGAGTTATCGTTGAGCGCCAAGAAGTTGAATCAAAATCTGCCGGCGGCATCGTTCTAACTGGTTCTGCAGCTGAAAAATCTACTCGCGGTACAGTACTGGCAGTAGGCAAAGGCCGCATCCTAGAAAACGGCACGGTACAGCCGCTGGACGTTAAAGTTGGTGATACTGTGATCTTTGCTGAAGGCTACGGCACGAAGTCTGAGAAGATCGACGGTAAAGAAGTCCTGATCATGTCTGAAAATGACATCATGGCAATCGTTGAATAATCCGATCACTACGAATAAAGAATTAAGAAAGGAAGAAAGACATGGCTGCTAAAGACGTTAAATTTGGTAACGATGCACGAGTTAAAATGCTGGAAGGTGTTAACGTTCTGGCTGACGCAGTAAAAGTAACACTGGGTCCTAAAGGTCGTAACGTAGTTCTGGACAAATCGTTCGGTGCACCAACTATCACTAAAGATGGTGTTTCTGTTGCACGCGAAATCGAGCTGGAAGACAAGTTCCAGAACATGGGCGCACAGATGGTTAAAGAAGTTGCTTCTCAAGCCAACGATGCGGCAGGTGACGGTACGACAACAGCGACTGTACTTGCACAGTCTATCGTTAACGAAGGCCTTAAAGCAGTTGCTGCAGGCATGAACCCAATGGATCTTAAGCGTGGTATCGACAAAGCCGTTACTGCAGCCGTTGAAGAGCTGAAGACGCTGTCTGTACCGTGTGCTGATACTAAGGCGATTGCTCAGGTAGGTACTATCTCTGCAAACTCTGATGAGACTGTTGGTAACATCATTGCAGAAGCAATGGAAAAAGTAGGTCGTGATGGTGTTATCACGGTTGAAGAAGGTCAGGCTCTTCACGATGAGCTAGACGTTGTTGAAGGTATGCAGTTCGACCGCGGTTACCTGTCTCCTTACTTCATCAACAACCAGGAAGCGGGTTCTGTTGATCTGGAAAACCCATTCATCCTGCTGGTTGACAAGAAAGTATCTAACATCCGTGAACTACTGCCGACTTTGGAAGCAGTAGCGAAAGCGTCTCGTCCACTGCTTATCATTGCAGAAGACGTAGAAGGTGAAGCGCTGGCAACCCTAGTTGTGAACAACATGCGCGGTATCGTGAAAGTGGCTGCTGTTAAGGCACCTGGTTTTGGTGACCGTCGTAAGGCGATGCTACAAGATATCGCGGTACTGACTGCAGGTACGGTGATTTCTGAAGAAATCGGTCTGGAGCTTGAGAAAGTTCAGCTTGAAGACCTGGGTCAGGCGAAGCGTGTAACAATCACTAAAGAGAACACCACTATCATCGATGGTATGGGTGAAGAAGCGATGATTGAGGGCCGCGTGGCTCAAATTCGTCAGCAGATTGAAGAAGCGACGTCAGACTACGACAAAGAAAAACTTCAGGAGCGTGTTGCTAAGCTAGCAGGCGGTGTTGCAGTAATCAAAGTCGGTGCTGCTACTGAAGTTGAAATGAAAGAGAAGAAAGACCGTGTCGAAGATGCACTACACGCAACGCGTGCAGCGGTAGAAGAAGGCGTGGTTGCTGGTGGTGGTGTTGCCCTAATCCGTGCGGCTTCTAAAGTTGCTGGCCTTGAAGGTGCGAACGAAGAGCAAAACGTGGGTATCCGTGTTGCACTACGCGCTATGGAAGCACCGATTCGTCAAATCACCAAGAATGCCGGTGATGAAGAATCAGTGGTTGCCAACAACGTACGTGCTGGCGAAGCTAACTACGGTTACAACGCGGCAACTGGTGAGTACGGCGACATGATCGAAATGGGTATCCTGGACCCAACAAAAGTAACGCGTTCTGCACTGCAGTTTGCCGCTTCTGTTGCTGGCCTGATGATCACTACCGAAGCGATGGTGACTGACCTACCACAAGATTCTGCTCCTGCAATGCCTGACATGGGCGGTATGGGCGGTATGGGTGGTATGGGCGGCATGATGTAGTCGAACTTATCACCTCTTAGCTAGTTAGCCCAATAGCGGTGTCGGAAGTGCTCTTGAACTACCTAGCGTTGAGTTGAAAATTCTTGAAGCTGGAGCTCTGTCTCCAGCTTTTTTGTGCCTGTCGTATATTGCAAAGAAGCGGTGGCTTTCTGGGGCAAAATGCTTTCGTACCGACTATCTTCCTTGACGGTTAAGGCTACTTTCCTTTCCTCGAGTAGTTCATCCATAAATTTCCTCAAAAAGCTGTACGTTTATTATTATCGTTTTAAAACAATAACTTATAATTAACTCTAAAGACTATAGCTCATGGTGTTACTTTTGCTCAGCTTTTTGTTGAACAAAGCTCTATTTGCTGATCATGTTCGACAGTATGAGAAGGGAAAAGCTACAAAAAGACTGTGCAAAGTTTGTCGGGGAAAAAGCTGGAAAAGCTGTACGTGAATTTTATATTTAATAATCAATAATTTAATTTTGTCGAGGAGCTTTGGAAACAGGGTGGGTAATTTGCTCATATAAAAGCTGTTTTTGAGGTATAAAGCTGTACGCGTGCTCGGCGTTTGCTGCATTTTTATCGTAGTAAGCTTTAAAGGAAAAAAGCCAAAAAAGCTGATCAAATTAATTTCCAATAAAAAAAATTGTTTAAGCATTGTGTGGTTGTCTTTATTTTAAAATCTGTTTTTGCTCAGCTTTTAGCTGTACTTTTTCAATAAAGGTGTACTGGTTATTCCTCGGGTTGCGGCTGAGGCGGATTGCGCTTCATCAGCTTGCGCTGACGTCGGCCAGACCAATGGGCGTGAACGCCCTTGCGCAGAAAACGCAGGCTGTTTTCCAGCTTGTCGACGCCGAGCAGTACCGCAATCATGACGCCAGTCATGATCACCGCGCTCTGGCCATAGCCTAACCCGATGGTGACGCCCAGCGCGGCCAGCATCCAGACCACAGCCGCTGATGTCACACCGTGTATTTGGCCGTCACGATTCATCATCACACCGGCACCGAGAAAGCCGATGCCGGTGATCACCTGTGCCATGACACGGGCAATATCGGCATTGTTGTCAGACAGAGTCCGCCCGAGAGTAATAAAGCAGTAAGTGCCGACAATGATTAAGGTCGATGTTCGGATCCCTACCGGCTTGCCTCGTAGCTGGCGCTCCAAACCGATCAGAGCGCCACAAACTCCGCACTTCAATAGTGCTGGCCATGCAAAAGGGGCAATGTCAGGCCACATTGCTTATTCTCCTGGTTTACTGAAACGGTAGCCGGCGACGCCCCTTTTTGGCGGCATGCTTTTCGATGAACTCGATAATCAGGCTGGCGATGTCTTTGCCTGCCGCGTTTTCGATCCCTTCCAGCCCCGGTGAGGAGTTGACTTCCATCACCAGTGGCCCGCGCTTAGAGCGAAGCAGGTCAACTCCGGCGACACTGAGCCCCATCGCCTTGGCTGCCGCAACGGCCGTTTTGCGCTCTTCCGGTGTAATTCGGATCAGGGTCGCACTGCCGCCACGGTGCAGGTTGGAACGGAATTCTCCGTCGGCAGCCTGGCGCTTCATCGCAGCAATCACTTTGTCGCCAATCACAAAGCAGCGAATATCGGCCCCACCGGCCTCCTCAATAAATTCCTGTACCATGATATTGGCTTTTAGGCCCATAAAGGCTTCAATCACGCTCTCGGCCGCTTTTTGGGTTTCTGCCAGTACGACACCAATTCCTTGGGTGCCCTCAAGCAGCTTGATCACCAACGGCGCACCACCGACCATTTTGATTAGATCGGGCACATCGTCGGGCTTGCTGGCAAACCCGGTGATAGGCATGCCGACGCCTTTGCGACTTAACAGCTGTAGTGAGCGCAGCTTGTCGCGAGAACGAGAAATCGCAATGGACTGATTGACCGAAAATACATCCATCATTTCAAACTGACGCAGTACCGAGCAGCCATAGAACGTAATGTCTGAACCAATACGGGGAATGATGGCATCAAAGCCGGTTAAATCATTACCCTCGAAGTGAATCGACGGTTGTACCGAGTTGATATTCATATAACAACGCAGTGCATTGATGATTACTGCCTCGTGGCCACGCT
Source organism: Photobacterium sp. OFAV2-7 (assembly GCF_022347985.1). Classification (GTDB taxonomy): domain Bacteria; phylum Pseudomonadota; class Gammaproteobacteria; order Enterobacterales; family Vibrionaceae; genus Photobacterium. The sequence goes on along the minus strand of NZ_JAKRFQ010000001.1, from coordinate 42,766 downwards.
CTTCGCAGGCTTGGCGCAGGCGACGGGTGGAATACAGGTTTTCGTTCTGGGATAAAATGCCAATTTTCATTGCGTTACTCGTTATCAATAGTCAGAAAGGCTCAGCAAGAGAAGTTTGGCTGCCTTCGATCCTGCTGAATGGAGCGCGACTATGCGCCCGAAATGGCTGAAAAGCGAGCGAAATGGCGATGATATTTTTTTATCGTCTGGACAAGGGAATTTGCTTGAACCCGGTGATTTCGAAGGCAGCATTTGGCTTGTAGTAGCCTTTTAGAGGCGTGTTGAGTTTATCAGGAAAAAAGCTAGAAAAGCTGTACGTAAATAAGTCTATAAAAATCAGAGATTTAACTTAATTTTTTGTGTTTGCCTTGTGATGAGGTGAAAGGTGCATCAATTAGCTGTTTTTGAGGGGTAAAGCTGTACGTGTGAAATATCGCTATCAAGAAAAAGGCCAGCATGACGCTGGCCTTGAATGTCGATGAGGTCGTCCTTAGCGGTAGATACGTGGGTTGGTTGCTCCCCAAACCGTATAGTGCTCTGGTAGAATGCGACCGCTTTTCTCTTCGGTCTCTTCACCAGTGATTTGCTCTGCGCCCTGGTGGCCAAAAATAACCACTTCATCATTGGCCTGTACATCGATGATGTCGGTGACATCGACCATCGTGGTATTCATCGAGGCCATTCCCATCACTTTCGCGCGCTGGCCGTTGATCAGTACGTCCGCCTTGTTACTTAAAGAGCGGGCAAAGCCATCAGAGTAACCGATAGGCAGGTTAGCCAGAACAGAGTCGCGCTCTAACACTTTTGTACTGCCGTAGCCGATGGTGCTGCCTGCCGGGAAGTGGTGAAGCGATGCGACGCGAGTTTTGAAAGAGACGATACGCTGATACGGTGCCGTCGCCGGGTAATCACCGTAAAGCATGCCACCCGGGCGAACCATATCAAGGTGAGCTTCAGGCAAGTTCAGGGTAATGTACGAGTTGGCAACGTGAAGGGTAATGTCTTCACGCTTAAGCCCGGCACTTTCCATCAACCACTGGGTTTCTACCTTGAAGCGATCGACCTTGCGCTTGATTTCGTCAAGGCCTTCGTTCGGGAAGTGGGTCATCATACCGACAATTTCCAGGTTCGGGTTGCCGGCGATCTCGACTCCTTCTACCTGCCCCTCATAAGTTGTCAGATCCAGGCCGTTACGACCCATGCCTGAGGTATTCAGTGCGAGGTGAACAGGAATGGTGGTGCCGTGGGCTCGGGCAATATCGATGATTTGATCGGCTTGTGCCTTGGTGCCGATTAACTCTTCCATCTGGTATTCCAGCCCGGCCTCGATTTCGTTCTTGCTTGCTGCACGCACGCGCATGATTTTGCCAGTATAGCCATGCTTACGTACGACGCGAGCTTCTTCGTTGCTGGTGATCCCAACGCACGGTACCTGATTGGCAATGATGCTCGGCATCAGGCCTGCGATGCCATTGCCGTACGCGTCGGCTTTCATGATGGCACAGATTTTTGTCTCAGCGTTGAGTTGATTCTGGAGTAACTGAATGTTGCCTGAGAAAGCCTGGGTATCGATTTCCAGCCATGCATTGCTTGATTGAATGCGCTCTTCGCGTTCGCTGTTGTCAAAATCAACCAGCAGAGGGGCGGCATCAACGGCAGTGTGGCCCGTTAGGGCAAGAGCAAGGAGGCTAAGCTTCAGTTTCAAAATGTATTTCCTATTATTTACGGTTAAAAAAGGCTGTTAATTTATAGGGTGAACAGCTGCACCACTTTGCGCAGTTCAGTCGCCCGGCGTTTGAGCTCCTCGACCCCTTGCTGGGCTTCTTGGGTCGAGAGTCGGTTCTCATCAGCGCTGCTGCTGAGTGCGGCGACATTGGATGACAGATGCTCGGCGGCGAAAGCCTGTTCCTTGACGGACTCGGTGATCTCTTCCATTCCTTCTGTGACCGACGTAATTTCAGTGCGAAATCCGTTGAGGGATTCATTGGCCTGATCGGCATGCTGTACGCAGTTGTCGACCTGTCCGACGGCAGATTGCATGGTATCGGTGGCCCCGCTGGTATCACTTTGGATGGTACTGATCATGGAGCCGATCTCTACCGTGGCCTTGGCTGTGCGCTCTGACAGCTGGCGAACCTCATCGGCGACGACGGCAAAACCGCGTCCTTGTTCGCCGGCCCGGGCAGCCTCGATGGCGGCATTGAGTGCCAGCAAATTGGTCTGGTCGGCGATATCTTTGATCACCTCGACAATGGAGTTAATGTCATTGGCACGGCCATCAAGCTGGTGAAGCTTTTCGGCAACGGTATTCGTTTCGAGTTGGACGCTCTGCATGCCTGTCACGGCATGGTTGATAGCCCCGACAGTGTCCTGGGTATGTTGCTCGAAATGGGTCATCTTTTGGTTGGCGAGAGTGACCACTTCCGAGATGCTCTGAGAGCTGGTTGCCAGCTCTTCAATGGCGGTTGCACTGTTGCCGACATTCTCGGCCTGTTCGACGGAGCGTTCGGTAACGGCCTGGATCAGACTGTCGAGCTGGGCGCTAACGGCTGCTACGCTGTCTGTTGACTGGTTGATTTCCAGCAGGCGCTCACGCAGGGCGACCATGAAAGTATTGAATGATTGCGACATGGTGCCGACTTCGTCTTTGCTGGTTACCGGCACTTGCTGGGTTAAGTTCCAGTCCCCATTGGCAATATTGAGCAGTACGGCATTGAGGACATTAATCGGCGCGACAAGACGATTGGCAAACAGGCGGGCGACTATCAGAGCCAGGGCCATTACGATCACCGCAGTGATACAGACCAGCTTAAGTTCGCCTTCAATCATGGCATCGACTTCACTCAGGGAGACATCGACACCGATGACATAGGTGTCGCCTGCCTGTGTGCGAAACGGAACGAAAATCGAGCGGTACCTGCCGTATTCACCTTGGTATTCTTCAAATTGAACCTGTTGGGTGGCAAAGGCCTTGTGCAGCATTTTCGGCACTATCTTGTACTCTTCCAGGTACCAGTTTTGGTAGCGACCTGAGCGTGCCTCGTCATCAGTTTGGTTGATATAGGTGTAATACACCTGGCCATTTTTCATCACGGTCGAGTAGGCCCAATCCAAATCTGAGGCCTGGGTGAAGCTGGTCAGGTTGCGGGAAATGTTGTCGTAATCGTTGTTGGCTTTGTCCAGGTGATCATGTCGTCCGTCACCGATTATTTTATTGGTGGCATAGGCTGCCGTTGTCAGCTCGGTATTCAGGCTGCTAATGGTTCTGTTTTGCAAAGCCTGGTAGGAAAAAGTGGATAGCACTAGGATGATGATGAGTGAGAGAGTTGCAAAACATGCCGATAGTTTAGTCTTAAGGTTCATTCTGTTAGTTGCTTCTTGTCATGTGATATTAGTTCCATAATTGTGTTGCACGGATAATATGCGACATGCCAATGAAAGTACTTAAGGTGACGAACATCGTTCGCTGTTTTTTTCAACGTTTTGCGGAGAGAAGGGGCGGAGATAAGACGTGGGTGGATAGGGGGATGCTGAAAATGGGTTTGCGCGACTAATCACGCAAACCCATCGAGTTAGGTGGGACTAACAGGGAGATTATTCGAGGTGAAGATCAAGCGGGGTTTTGCTGTTTCTACCCCCGATTTCGCGAGTCAGGCGGGGCACCAGATAGCCCGAGACATTCTCCAGGAGCCCCGCGATGAGCTTGCGGGCTTGTTCGTCATCGACCATGAAGTGCGCTGCTCCCTGTACCTTGTCCAGTACATGGAGGTAGTAGGGCAGGATACCGGCATCAAACAGAGCCTCGCTCAGTTGCGAGAGGGCACCGACCGAATCATTAACCCCTCTCAGCAGAACACCTTGGTTGAGTAGCGTGACATTGGCCTGCTTGATTTTGGTCATCGCCTGGCGAAATTCGTCATTGATTTCGTTGGCATGGTTGATGTGAGTCACCAAAACGGTCTGCAATCGGCTTTGCTTGAGCAGCATGCACAGTTGTTCGTTAATACGTGCCGGTAGTACCACGGGCAGGCGAGAGTGGATCCGAAGACGTTTGATATGCGGGATCTGATCGATCTTTTCGATCAGCCACTGCAGTTCATGATCTTTGGCCATCAGAGGATCACCGCCGGAAAGAATGACCTCGTTGACCTCGGGCTGGGTGGCAATATAGTCGAGTGCGGTCTGCCAGTGGCGCTTGCTGCCCTTGTTGTCCTCGTAGGGGAAATGACGGCGGAAGCAGTAGCGGCAGTTGACCGCGCAGCCTCCTTTTACAATCATCAACACCCGGTTCTTGTATTTGTGCAGTAGGCCGGGAATGGCATTGTCCTGCTCTTCCAGCGGGTCGAGGGAATAACCGCTATGTACCTCGAACTCTTCTTCGAGCGGGAGTACTTGTCGCAGTAACGGGTCGTAGGGGTTGCCAACTTCCATTCTTTCGACAAAGCTCATAGGAACACGGAGCGCAAATAATTTCCGGGCTGCGAGGCCAGATTCCCAGGGAGTCGGATCAATTTCCAGGGTTTTGAGCAGCAGAAAGGGATCGGATATCGCATTCGCTAGATCATTGAGCCAGTTTTGCTCAACAGTTGATGCGTTTCGGGTTATTATATGCGGCATTAAATACAACTCGAAGATGTTAAGAGGATAGAAATGGCGTCTTTCAGCACCAATGAATTCCGCGGCGGAATGAAAATTATGCTAGATAATGAACCATGTGTCATTATCGAAAACGAATTTGTTAAGCCAGGTAAAGGCCAGGCGTTCAACCGCGTTAAGATCCGTAAGCTACTTTCAGGCAAGGTGCTTGAAAAGACTTTCAAGTCTGGTGAGTCGGTTGAAGCTGCAGACGTAATCGACATCGATCTTGATTACCTGTACAACGATGGTGAATTCTACCACTTCATGAACAACGAAACATTCGAGCAGCTTGCTGCCGATGTTAAAGCTGTTGGTGATAATGCGAAGTGGCTGGTAGAGAACAATACTTGTACGCTGACGCTGTGGAACGGTAACCCAATCACTGTGACTCCACCTAACTTTGTTGAGCTGGAAGTGGTTGAAACTGATCCAGGTCTGAAAGGCGATACTCAGGGTACAGGTGGTAAGCCTGCAACACTAACTACAGGTGCTGTAGTACGTGTACCGCTATTTATTCAGATTGGTGAAGTAGTCAAAGTTGATACGCGTAGCGCTGAATACGTAGGCCGTGTGAAGTAATCACCGTCTACTGCTGAGAAAAGGTCGCCTCGGCGGCCTTTTTTGTTGCCTGTAACTTAAGCAAAATCAGTAATATTAGTTTGTTGGCATTGTCTTTATGAAGTTGGTTGTATTTGTTGTTAGAATCGTTTCTATTTATTAATTCACAACAACAATATGACTAGGTAAACGAAGAAATGGATTTTAAGCCGCAAGCAAGCACAACATTAAAGAAGAAAATATCATTGCCTGTCGTCGGGGGAATTCTCGGCGTATCAGCACTGATTGGTCTCGTTAACAGCTCCGTTCTAATGACTGATGCCGGTTATACCTACGTGCATCAGAACAACGTGACGGGTGAGCTGGACGTGTTCAACGAGCCGGGGATTCACTTCCGGATGCCATTCTTGTCTAAGATCACTAAATATGATCAGGTGATTACCGTCTCTTATGGTAATACGACGGGTGAAGACTTCTACCAGCGCCTGCCTCCGATCCAGGTACGCTTTGCCGATACCTACATAGGCAATATTCCCGTGACTTTCCGCTTCAAGCTGTCTCTTGACCCTGAATCGGTGAAAAAAATGCACCGAGAGTTTCGCAACAACAGTAATCTGATTGATGCCTTGCTGGTTAAAAATGCCCGCAATGTTACAGTGATCACCGCAACCCAATATACCGGGGAAGAGTTTTTCCAGGGCGGGCTTAACCAGTTCAAGTCCAAGCTGGGGGATCAACTCCGTGACGGTATTTATATGACAGAGCGTCGCCAGGTCGAAGTTGAGCAGATTGACCTGGCACCGGTTGGGGTCAATCAGTCCAACTCTAATCAGCTGCAGCGTACCCAGCAGTTGGTTTGGAAGACAGTACCGGTATTGGATGCGCAGGGTAATCCCGAACGCCAGAACAACCCGCTACAGCAATACGGTATTGCCGTCACCCAGGTGACAATTGGTGATCCGAAGCCGGAAGAGCAATTGAACAAGCTGCTAATGGATAAGAAGCGTTTGGTTGCCGATCGTATTCGTGCCATCCAGGAGCAGGAAACCTCAAAGGCACAAGCCGAAACCGAGCAGTTACGCAAAGAAATCCAGCGTACCCGCGAAGTCCAGGATGCCCAGCGTAACAAAGAGCTGGCGATTATTGCCCAGCAAAAAGAAGTCGAAGTTGCCCGCCAGATAGCGGAACGGGAAATTGTTGAGGTCGAGAAGAAAAAGCGTCTTGCCGAGGTAGACAAAGAGAAAGAGCTGGCGATTGCTCAGGCAAACCTTGAAATTCAGAAGGCCAACGCGCTTTCTGCAGAGTATGAAGCGAAGGCGATTTTGGCCAAGGGGCGTGCGGAAGCGGAGATCCTGAAAGCGAAATATGATGCCTACGGTGCGAACCGTGATGTGTACCTGGCCGAGCTGAACCGCGATGTCTCGACGGCGCTGTATCAGAACCTGAAGAACTATGAGGTGCAGATGCCTAATAACTACTTTGGCGGCAGTGAAGGCGGAAAGCTAACCACCAACCTTGATGTGATCACAGGCTTTGGGGCGTTAGGTATTTTAGAGCAGAGCCAGAAAATGGCCGAGTCGAACCCCAAGAAATAATGGTGGTTCAAAAGTATGAATAAAAAAAGCACCGTCGAGCGGTGCTTTTTTTGTAGGGGGAATTTCTTGTCTTGAGATTAGATCATGAAGACAAAGATAACCGCCAATGCAGAAACTAGGAAGGCAGAAGCGTAACACGCGACTTTACCCGCCACGCCTGTGTGGAATTTCATGTCGTGCATACCGTGATGCAGACGGTGCATCGCGTGCCACATAGGCAGTGCCAGTGTCGCAATCGTGAATAGCGCACCGATGATGCTGGTCACGAAGCCTGATACACGCTCGTAGCTCATCGCTTCGGCATCAAGCATGCCCAGTGGAACCATGATACCCAGTACCAGTACAGTCACAGGTGTCAGCATTGCAAACCAAGTACCGCCGGCACCGAACAGACCCCACCATACTGGCTCGTCAGAACGTTTAGGATTTAGATTAACCACGTGGCTCTCCTTAAACTAGTACTAGAACGAACAGTGAGATTGCAGCAACTGCCGCCCACTGAGCCAGAACAACAACTTTCTTATCCAGCTTCTTGCCTTTGATCTGGATAGGCATTACCTGAGGCATCATGCTGAAGAAAGTTTGCGCGTGGAACAAGCTGCCTGCCAGAGCCAGAATGTTCAGAACCACAACTACTGGGTTAGCCATAAACTCTAGCCAGCCCGCCCATGCTTCAGGGCCTTTCACCAGGCTACCAAGACCGAAAGTCAGGCAGATAGTGAAGAAAATCAGTGGTAATACAGTTGCTTCACGTACCATGTAGAAGCGGTAGAAAGGATGATCCTTCCACCAGGTACGCTTCATTTCGCGAACGTAAGGTTTACGATTGCTCATCCTTATGCCTCCTGAGGTTTGATCATCGCAATAACGAAATCTTTAGATGATTCCACTTTGCCCTGGTTTACCGCAGCGGCTGGATCGACGCTCTTCGGACAAACTTCAGAACAGTAACCAACAAATGTACAGCCCCAAGCGCCGTTTTCGCCGTTGATCAGCTTCATACGCTCATCGGCGCCGTTGTCACGGCTATCCAGGTTGTAGCGGTGAGCAAGCGTCAGTGCCGCCGGGCCGATGAACTCTGGGTTCAGGCCAAACTGAGGACATGCTGCGTAGCACAGGCCACAGTTGATACAGGCAGAGAACTGCTTGTACTTCGCCATTTGCTCTGGGGTCTGGTTGTTTGGACCATCTTCAGGCTTACGATCGTTACCGATGATGTAAGGCTTGATCGCTTCCAGACGCTCGATGAACGGGGTCATGTCAACAATCAGGTCTTTCTCGATCGCGAAGTTAGACAGCGCTTCGATCTTCAGGCCGTTCGGGTAGTCACGCAGGAAGGTCTTACAGGCCAGTTTTGGCACCTTGTTGACCATCATGCCGCAAGAACCACAGATAGCCATACGGCAAGACCAGCGGTAAGCCAGATCCTTGTCTAGGTTATCTTTGATGTAACCCAGTGCATCAAGCACAGACATGGTTTCGTTAAATGGAACTTCGAACATCTCGAAGTACGGTTCTGCATCTTTCTCTGGGTCATAACGCAGAATTTCAACTTTTTGGATACGGTTGCCTGACATTATGCCTGCTCCTCTTTATTCGCTGCCGCTTCTGCTGCTTCTTTCGCTGCTGCCTCTTCTGCCGCGGCACCGTATAGACGGGCTTTAGGCTGAGACTTGGTGATTGTCACGTCGCTGTATTCGATGCGAGGTGCTTGGTCACCGTTGTAGAATGCTAGCGAGTGCTTCAGGAAGTTCACGTCATCACGCTCGGTACAGTTGTCGTCAAGACGCTGGTGCGCACCACGTGATTCGCGACGCAGGATCGCGGAGTGAGCCATTGCTTCAGCCACTTCCAGGCCGTAACCAACTTCAATTGCGTAAAGCAGATCGGTATTGAATACCTTGCCCTTGTCTTTGATGCTGATCTTCTTGTAACGCTCACGAAGTTCGGCAAGCTTGTCGATCGTTGCCTGCATCAAATCTTCCTGGCGGTAGATACCACAGCCGGCTTCCATGGAGTGACCCATTTCAGTACGGATATCCGCCCAGTTTTCGTCACCGTCCTGAGAAAGCAGGGTATCGATACGGTCTTGAACAGCCTGTACCTGCTTGGCAATAGACTCTTCGTTCCAGCCTTTGAATTCTGCAGCACGTTTTGCCGCGCCTTCACCCGCCAGGCGGCCGAATACTACAAGCTCTGCCAGTGAGTTAGAGCCCAGACGGTTAGCACCGTGCAGACCAACAGACGAACATTCACCAACCGCAAACAGGCCAGAGATACGTGTTTCGTTGTTTTTGTCTGTTTCGATACCACCCATGGTGTAGTGCACGGTTGGGCGAATTGGGATCGGCTCTTCTGCCGGATCAACGTTCACGTAGGCTTTGGCAAGTTCACAGATGAATGGCAGACGCTCGTGCAGGTATTCTTTACCCAGGTGACGAAGGTCAAGGTGCACTACATCACCCAGTGGGTGTTTGATAGTGTTGCCTTTTTGCATCTCGTGCCAGAATGCCTGAGAAACTTTGTCTCGCGGACCCAGTTCCATGTATTTGTTCTTAGGCTGACCGATTGGTGTCTCTGGACCCATGCCGTAATCTTGCAGGTAACGGTAGCCATTTTTGTTCAGCATGATACCGCCCTCACCACGACAACCTTCGGTCATCAGGATACCGGTGCCAGGCAGGCCGGTTGGGTGGTACTGAACGAATTCCATATCACGCAGCGGTACACCGTGGCGGAAGGCCATTGCCATACCGTCGCCGGTTACGATACCGCCGTTGGTGTTGCAGTTGTATACACGACCTGCGCCACCGGTTGCCAGTACAACAGACTTGGCTTTGATACAAACCAGCTCGCCTTCAGACATGTGAATAGCAACCAGGCCTTGTACTTCGCCTTCTTCTACCAGAAGATCAACCACGAAGTACTCGTCAAAGCGGTTGATTTGCGTGTATTTGATAGAAGTCTGGAATAGAGTGTGCAGCATGTGGAAGCCGGTTTTGTCGGCTGCGAACCAGGTACGCTCAACCTTCATGCCACCAAAACGACGAACGTTAACGTCACCGTTTTCCTTACGGCTCCAAGGACAACCCCACTGTTCCAGCTGGGTCATCTCGCGAGTCGCGTTTTCTACGAAATATTCAACAACGTCCTGTTCACATAGCCAGTCACCACCACCAACCGTGTCGTTGAAATGGTTATCCAAGCTATCCTCATCCTTGATGACGGCAGCGGAGCCACCCTCTGCAGCTACGGTATGAGAGCGCATTGGGTAAACTTTTGAAATTAGTGCAATTTCTAAGTCTGGGTTTGCTTCTGCAGCAGCAATGGCAGCACGTAGGCCTGCACCACCTGCGCCGATTACAGCGATATCTGTGGTAATAGTCTTCACAGCTATCCTCCGAAGGTAAGACGATAAAATTTAAAAAAGTACGCTTTTGCGTACTTTCCCTTGAAATCCTGACTTCATTCTATGAAACAATATCGATAGAAAATTTGATTTAGACGCAGCTTTTTTATCGAAATAGCCCCAAAGTATAGGGTGATTACAGAAAGTGTGATTATTGTCACAAGTTGTAATGTTTTGTGGTTGTTAATTGACCGTTTTATTTTGTGTTAATTGTTTCTGGCTCATTAACAGTGTGTTTCGTGTTTGGTTGTTAACCTCCTCATTTAAAAAGGAAACTAAATCATTAGTGGTAGCCGCATGTGACAAAATGTTGTGTTTATTTCGATTTGGTGTGGTAGTTGTTGCCAAGTGGTGTTGTTTTGGTGGCGGTTTTGATATGGGTGGCTCGCTAGGGTGATGTTTGACTGTTCATAATTCTTCACAACTATGGCTGATGCTCTTGTGGTATGGGAAAGGGGGGGGAGCTGTGGCGAATAAAGGAGTTTGGTAAACTGATGCGCAACTGATTTCCCCCCGACTGAAAAGAAGTAGACTATGACATTGAACTGGCAACCGACAGCCTCAATCGCGCAGCTGAAACAGCGTGCGGCGACTATCGCTACAATTCGTGATTTCTTTGCTCGCCGAGAGGTGCTGGAAGTTGATACGCCAGCGATGAGCCAGGCAACAGTGACGGATATTCATCTTCATACTTTCCAGACTGAGTTTGTCGGGCCGGGCTATGCAAAAGGACAGACGCTGTACCTGATGACCAGTCCTGAATTTCACATGAAGCGGTTATTATCCGCGGGCAGTGGTCCTATTTATCAGATCTGTAAGTCATTTCGAAACGAAGAGTCTGGCCGGTTCCACAACCCTGAATTTACGATGCTGGAGTGGTATCGCCCGGGGTTTGACCATCATGCCTTGATGGATGAAATGGATGAGCTACTGCAGCTGGTGCTGGGCTCGGATCAGGCTGTGCGAATGACTTACCAGCAGGCGTTTGTCGATATACTGGGGGTTTGTCCGCTGCAAGGCAGTATGGCGGAGCTGAAACTGGCGGCATCGGTGTTGGGACTGAGCGATATCGCAGAGCCCGAAGATGATCGCGATACCTTGTTGCAATTACTGTTCAGTGTCGGCGTCGAACCCAAAATAGGGCAGCAAGTCCCTGCTTTTGTTTATGACTTTCCTGCCTCTCAGGCTGCGCTTGCTCAAATTAACCCGGCCGACCCGCGCGTGGCTGAGCGTTTCGAGGTGTACTTTAAGGGGGTTGAGCTGGCGAATGGTTTCCATGAGTTGGCTGACGGCGACGAGCAATTGGCCCGTTTTGAAGAAGATAACCGCAAGCGCCTGAAAATGGGTTTGCCACCTCAGCCGATTGATCACCATTTGGTTGAATCCCTACGTGCAGGTTTTCCTGATTGCGCAGGGGTTGCGCTTGGTGTGGATCGTTTGATCATGCTAGCGCAGCAACTGGATCATATTGATCAGGTGACGGCTTTTCCGATCGATATTGCCTGATAACAGGAAATATGTTGCCAGAAAGGATCAAGCACAAGAAGCGCGGCCCAGGCCGCGCTTTTTATGTTGGCTGTTAACCAGACATCAGCATTGTGCAGAGGGTTGCCAATACTGCTGACTGGTATGCCGTTTCTTAGCCAGTTGAAACGGACTTTGCTTTCTGCCTTATTGGCAGGAAGCAGGGGGAACTGTTTGCAGGCTATCGATAGGCGGCAAGTTAGGATTTCAAGGCGTCTTATCGAAGCGGTTCAAACTATAAGCAATCTTGCAGGTAAATGCAAACGGTTATCACTTGCAATTGGTGGCGTCAGCAAGCGTGCTAACTGCCGACGATTAACCCGGTGCCTATGACAGCCAAAAAGGCTCCCACCCAGGCACTCTTGTTGGGGATGCTGCCGGTGTGCAGCCAGAGCAACGGCAGGACCATGATGGGCGTCGTTGAAGAGAGCAGGGCGACCATACCGACATCGCCATAGCGCAGTGCATAGAGAATCAATGTCATACCGACAGCCATCGCGAGAAAGCCATTGGCGGCAACCATGGTCAAAATGGGCAGGGTGATAGGCCTTACCGGTCGAAAAAGAGCTGCGCCACTTACCCGCAGCAGCAAATGGGCGCCGAATGCGCTGGCCATCCTAACGGCGGAAGCGGCGATTGGGTCTATATTGGTCTGCATGACCGGCTTGGCGATGACGGCCCCGAGAGATTGGCATAAAGCAGCAACCAATCCTAATACGATAGCTATCCAGAGCTTGCCCTGTACGCCTTCCCAGGCGTGGCTTTTCTGCTGGCCAAAAAAGATGGCGCTGACGACACCGAGAAAAACCAGCAGGCCGCCTACCAGTTTCCAGCCAAGTAAGGCTTCGTTAAATAGCCAGATCCCCAATAGGGCAGAAAATACGGCATGGCAGGAAAAGAGCAACCCGCCTCGTCGTGGCCCGATCCGGTTAAAGCAAGAGAACAGGGCCGTATCACCAACAAAAATACCCACCAACCCTGACAGGATCATGATCCCGGCGTAGCTCCACTGCATGCTGTCCCAGCCACCGTTCACAACAGCCATGACAGATAGCATCAAGGTGACGCTGGCCATCCGCCAGCGGCTATAGGCAAAAGCACCAAGGTGGCGGGCGGGGGCGACAGAGATCAGGCTGCTCAGTGCCCATAGCAAGGCAGCACCGAGCGCAAGCCATTCATACCCAATAATCCCGTGCGGCATAACTATCCTTGTCAGTAAGTCGGTACCGGAAGTGCTCCGGGACCTGTAGTCGGCTCATCTTACCGCAAGGGAGGGAGGCCTGCTGATAAAGGATTCAGCTATTTTTTCATACTGGGTATGAGAGATTTTCATGTTCTGCCAGGTGTTACCATATTGGCCCCTACTCAAGCACTAACCGGGCGTTGACTGGCTGGAGCGGGCGGGCGTTTACCACCTTCCAGAAAAAAGCCGCCCAATAAAGGCGGCTTTGAAGAGGCTTACCTGCTGAATGAATTTACACCTTAAAGCGCGAGACATCCTGGCGCATGGTGTCGGCAGAGCTGTTCATTTCGCGACTGCTCTGGCTGACCTCGGCCGTTTGTTCTGCCAGATGATCCGAGACCTCCTTGATGGCCTGGGTATTACGGCTGATATCTTCACTCACGGCCCGCTGTTCTTCGGCGGCGCTGGCAATATGGGTTGCCATGTCCGATATCTCAGTAATAGTGTGGGTGATTTGATTCAGGCTTTCACTGGCCGCTTCGGCATAACCGACACTCTGATCGGCCAGTTCGGTACTGGTTTGCATGCTGTCGACCGCCTGCTGGGTGTTTTGCTGCAGGGTCTCAATCATGCTGCGGATTTCTTCGGTTGAGTCATGGGTGCGCTGGCTGAGAACCCGGACCTCATCGGCCACGACGGCAAAACCTCGTCCCTGTTCGCCGGCACGCGCGGCCTCGATCGCCGCATTCAGTGCCAGCAGGTTGGTCTGCTCGGCAATGCCCTGAATGGTGGACAGGATTTGGTTGATGCCCTGGGCGTTGTTTTCCAGCTCATGGATCACATTGGCAGCATCCTGAACCTGGTTGGCCAGTGAGGTGATGGCATTCCGGTTTTGGCCTATAACTCCCTGACCCTGCTCGCAGGCCGCGGTTGATGCCTGGGCGGCAGCGGCTGTCATCTCGGCATGGTTGGCAACTTCACCGGACGTGGCGGACATTTCATGGATAGCAGTGGCAATTTGGTTGACATCATTTTGCTGTTCGCTGACTCGCTGTGAGGCAAGGTTGCTGAGCTGGGCTGAACGCTCGGCATATTGGCCCAGATCCTGAGAGTGGTTGACGACACCTTTGATCATGGTCTGCAGCTGGGCGAGAAAGCGATTCATATTATCGGCCAGCTCGCCAATCTCATCCATTCGCTCGATGGCGATACGTTGTGTCAGATCACCGCTGCCCTGTGCTAGCTGACTGACAGACTGGTTCAGATTGTTAAGCGGGCGCAGCAGGCTGTTGATGATCATGGTCGCAATAACCGAGATAACCAGGTAAAGCATGACTGAAGCCAGGACAATGAACTTGATCTGCTCGCCGATGGAGGCGAAGGCCAGTGACTTATCTTCGACCAATGCCAGTGTCCAGTCTGTTCCGGCAATCGGGCTGGCATAGATCAGCTTTTCCTGGTTGTCGCTATCTAACGTGAATGTCTGGATGGTTTGCTCGTTTTGCAGCTGACTAAACAGCGCCGAAGTTAGTTCGCTGTCTAGTTGCGTGATGGGTTGCTGACTGAGTGCTTCATCGCGGTAGGCGACAATGTTGTGGTTGCCGTCGATCAGAAAGGCAAACCCGTTGTGTTCCATTTTTAGGTTCAGTACCTGATCAATGATATGGCTGACGGTCAGGTCGGCGGCGAGAACACCTTGGTAGCGGCCCTGAAACGCTTTTGCAAAGCTGACGACGATACTGCCGTCAAAATCCTGGTACGGTTCGGTGAGCACCAGTTCACCAGCATTGATTGCATCCTGGTACCAGGGACGAGAGCGAGGATCGTAGTCGGCGGGCCAGTCTTCCGTTTTGTCACCGTAGGCAATGCTACCGTCGCTGAAACCGGCATAGACCGACAGGAACTGACCGGCACGCTTGGTCAGCAGCAGCTCGCGATCAACGTTATCCTGATTGGCAATTAAGGATTCGTTAGCCAGCATCATATCACTGCGGGTATCGAGCCAGTCGGCTATATAGCGGCTGGTGGCCTGGCCGATATCACGCATCTGGTTGCTGACTTCCGTGGTGGTTTCCTGTTGCAGCTGGCTGATAGATATCCAGGCCTGTACGGCACTGACTGAGGCAATAATTGCGGCTATTGCGACCTGTATTTTTAGCTTGATCGTATATTTCATCTTGGACTCTCACGTGTGGCCAGATTTATAGATATATGGGTATGACTCAGTGGGAAGAGTTGTTGTTATGGTATCTCTCGATAGTTATATCGGCTTTCAACAGATAATCCTCATCGACCTGCTGCGAAAATAATGTGATAGCAGTAGCAAATACATGTCAAAGACACTGGAAGGGGCAGAGAATGCGAAGGCAGCCAAGCTGCCTTCGCTGGTGGAGCAAGTGTGGTGCGTGTTTATAGTGCGTGGTTTTTAGGTCAGGACCAGGGCTCCGGCATAGACAACGATAAGGCCGACCAGGCCGATAATTACCCCGGTTTTGGCCATGTCTTTGCTCTCGATCAGTCCGGTTGAATAGGCCAGCGAGTTCGGTGGTGTCGAGACTGGTAAAATCATCCCAAGAGAAGCAGAGAAGGCAACGACAACCAGTACGCCCTGCAGGCCACCCATCGAAGCCAGGCTTTCCATAGAGGCCGCAACAGCTGCGGCAATGGGCATCAACAGGTTAGCGGTCGCTGTGTTGGACATGAAGTTAGCCATTAACCAGCAGATAATCGACAGTGTCAGCACCACGGCAATCGGAGAAAGGGCATCATAGTCGATGGCATGCGCTAGTGCCGCCGCCAACCCGGTCTTGTCGAGGCCGAGGCCGATAGCAATACCACCGGCGACCAGCCACAAGACATCCCAGTTGATCAGCTTAAGCTCTTCCTTGCCCATGATTCCGGTCAGGGTAAACACTGCCAGTGGAATAATAGAGACGACATAGGTGTTCATGCCGTGTAGCGAGGTAGTCATCCACATAATGATGGTAAGGGCAAACATGATATAAACCACAATGGCCTGCCAGCTTTTCTGGAAGTGGCCCTCGAGTTTGAGCTCCATTTGTTGCTGGGTCGACGGGAACAGCTTTTGTAACAGCCACCAGGCAAAAGTCAGCTGCAAGATCACAAACGGCAGACCAATCATCATCCACCCAAGGAAGCTGATGCTGTGCTCCCCGGTGAGGTATTGAAGGGCAATGGCATTGGGCGGTGTCCCGATTGGGGTGGCGATGCCGCCGGTATTCGCCGCTATCGGGATGCACAAAACCAGAGCCTTGATCCCGATATCTCCCTTGGGAACAGAAGCGACAATCGGTGCCAGCAGGGCCAACATCATTACGGTAGTCGCCGTATTGGACATGAACATAGAGAATACGGCAGTAATGAGCATCAGACCAAGCATGATAAATTTTGGCTGGGTACCGAAAGGTTTGAGCAAAACCCGGGCGAGGTTGTTATCCAGCTCATACTTGGAGGCGGCAATCGCCAGCGCAAAGCCACCCATGAACAGAATAATAATCGGCGATGAAAAGGCGCTGAAGATATCAGTGTATTTCATCATCTCGCCCATTTCGTGTCCGTCTACGCTGGAGCGGAACAAGTGAAGCCCCTTATCGGAGATCATGATCAACTCAAGGGCAATGATGAGTATGGACGTTGCGAAAACCGGTACCGGTTCGAGTACCCAGAGTAGGGCGGCGAGGGCAAAAATGGCCAGCAGTCGATGCTGGATGAGGGTCAGACCGTCTATCGGGATGACGTCGATAGGGAGCATCAATATACCAAGCGGTATCCCGAAGGCGATCAGCAGCTTGACCAGCTGCGCAATGGATATCTTCTTCATAGTATGTTGGCTTGCTTATAAGTTATAGACTGCAAATCAGCATACTATTTGAGCGCTTGAGATTTCTACGACAGGGTCTATTTTTCGCACTAAAAAAGGGGCAGATACGGCCCCTTTTATTCAAAATTGTTAAGTAGTTACGCTTCTTCTGCTGCCAGCTGTGGAGTATTTACCTTGGCATAGGGTTCACCCATGCGGGTCGGTTGCTCAGGCTGCATCTCTTCGACAAAGTCGATCATGTCTTTCGGGAACAGGTTGATCACTGTCGAGCCCAGTTTGAAGCGGCCCATCTCGTCACCTTTTTTCAGCACAACCGCTTGATCGCCGGTAGCCGGGTAATCCCAGCGGCGGACATCTGGGCCGGTTGGCGGGGTAACTGTACCAGCCCATACGGTTTCGATGCTGCCGACAATGGTGGCACCCACCAGGATCTGGACAACCGGACCGTGCTCGGTGTCGAAGACACACACGACACGCTCGTTGCGGGCAAACAGATTCGGTACATTCTGTGCGGTCAGCGGGTTGACCGAGAACAGGTCGCCCGGGATGTAAATCATCTGGCGCAGGGTACCGTCGCAAGGCATGTGGACACGGTGGTAGTCACGTGGCGACAGGTACAGGGTGGCAAAGTCGCCGTCCTTGAACTCGTCTGCCAGTGCTTCGTCACCGCCCAGCAGTTCGACGGCATCAAAGTAGTGGCCCTTGGCCTGGAATAGACGCCCTTCGGTGATTGGACCGAACTGGCTGACACAGGCATCTGCCGGATGGGAGATGATATCTGCCTCGTCATTGATTGGACGGGCGCCGTCCTTGAGCTCGCGGACAAAGAAGTCGTTGAAGGTCGCGTAAGCCGCCGGATCTGGGTTACGTGCTTCAGACATATCAACCTTGTATCGGCCGATAAACCAGCGAATGACAGCGGTGGTCACCATGCCGGCTTTTAACGAAGCCAGCTTACCCGCTACACGGGTCAGAGCATGTTTGGGCGCGCAGTACTGCAGGCCGATTTTGAGATTATCTTGCACGGTATGTTTTCCAGAAAGTGTCAACCAATCAACAACTTGGTTACTCTTATAACATCTTAAGAATAACTCGAACCAAGCATGATACCTAAAAGACGGCGGAAAGTCAGTTAATTGCAGGCTGCGATTGCGACGAGAGAACTATCCCCTGTTGCCAGGGGATGGGGTATTAATCAGGTTTGTTGCGGGAAAACTGACGGTTGGCTACGTTCTCTGACATGCTATCAATGATCTTGTGGTAGCTGTCGTAGCGCTCTTGGCTGATTTTGCCCGCTTCCATGGCTTCCCGAATGATACAGCCCGGATCGTCGCCGTGTTTGCAGTCGCGGAATTTACATCCGCCCAGATAATCACGGAACTCGACAAAGGCCTCGGTGACCTGCTCTGGCTCCAGATGCCAAAGGCCAAACTCTCGGACTCCCGGTGAGTCGATCAAATCGCCTCCCTCGGGGAAGTGGTACAGGCGTGCTGCCGTCGTGGTATGTGTGCCGAGACCGGAGTTTTCGGAAACGTCTCCAATCTCTGCATCGACCTCTGGCATCAGGGCATTGACCATACTTGACTTGCCGACACCAGACTGGCCGGCAAAGATGCTGACATGGCCTTTCAAGTCTTCTTTCAGCGCGTCCATCCCTTCACCGGTATCGGTACTGACGTAGCGAAGCTGGTAACCAATGTCTTGATACAAAGATAAAACTTGTTCAACTTGCTGGCGGTTTTCGGCATCCAGCAAGTCGACCTTGTTGAGGACGATCAGCGGCTCGACCCCTACTGTTTCAGCCGCTATCAGATAGCGGTCGATAATGTTCAGGGAAAGCTCCGGCAACACGGCTGACACTATGATGATACGGTTCACGTTGGCTGCAACGGCTTTTACCCCATCATAGTAGTCGGGGCGGGTTAACATCGATTCGCGTTCGTGAACGGCCTCGACGACACCGGCGATCCCCTGGAGTGCTTCGACGCCCGGGCGCCAGACGACTCGGTCACCCGATACCAGGCTTTGGATGCTTCGGCGCAGGTTGCAGCGGTGGATTGTCCCGGTTTCAGGATCTTCGATATCGGCATGCTGGCCAAAGCGAGTGATCACTAGGCCTTCACGTGCAGATTCCAGCAGAGTTTCGTCCCACTGGACGTCATCTTTATCACGACGAAGTCGTTTATTTTGGTTAGAGCGTACGCGACGGCTCTGACCTTTGGTGAGCTTTTTCTTTTTTGCCACAAGAATATCGTTCAGTTGAGTTGGCTTACGGTAAATTACCCTTTGGAGTGATTATCTGGTCCGGTAGGGATTCAGACAGCGCCTCCGTTTGGTATTATCATACATGGTTTACTCACAAAATAGGCAATATCCGATGACGATCAGCGATCAGAACCTTATTTGGATTGATTTGGAAATGACAGGATTGGATCCAGAAACACATCAAATCATTGAAATCGCAACCATAGTGACAGATGCTCAGCTCAATATTTTGGCCGAGGGACCGGTTCTGGCAATTCATCAGCCTGAAGCGGAACTGGCCAAAATGGATGAGTGGTGCACGACAACCCATACCAACAGCGGACTTGTTGAACGGATCCGCCAAAGCAACATTACCGAGGAAGAGGCAGTTCGTCAGACCATTGCGTTTCTGGAGCTGTGGGTACCTAAAGGCGCTTCTCCTATCTGTGGTAATAGCATCGGCCAAGATCGTCGTTTTCTGTATAAGCATATGCCTGAGTTGGAACAGTACTTCCATTATCGTTATCTGGACGTTAGCACGCTAAAAGAGCTGACTCGGCGTTGGAAGCCGGAGCTGCTGAGCGGATTTTCCAAGAAGGGTAGCCACTTAGCGTTGGATGACATTCGTGATTCGATCGCTGAATTGCGCTATTATCGTGAGCATATTTTCACTATTTGATGGTAAAATAGTCGCTCGGGGGGAAATCTGCGGATTTTTTTGAAGATCTATTGCATCCGTAAATTTTCCTCGTATAATGCGCAGCCTCGAAAGGCAATTATCAAATGGTTGCTTTCGACAGTACGGACGCGGGGTGGAGCAGCTTGGTAGCTCGTCGGGCTCATAACCCGAAGGTCGTCGGTTCAAATCCGGCCCCCGCAACCAATGCGACACTAGCTCAGCTGGTAGAGCGCAACCTTGCCAAGGTTGAGGTCACGAGTTCGAACCTCGTGTGTCGCTCCAATTTCAATGAGAGTCATGGCAAATGTGCGAGGAACCTCGTGTACCTAGCCGGCCGCGACGCTCCAATTTCTGCTGTCACTATCGCTATATCTGATAGTGAAACGGCAAAACTACTACTGTGAAGTATTAGTCCAAATGCAGCATTCCTGGGTTACTCGACCACCGATAGCCTTGTGTGTTGCTCCAAGTTCCGTAGCTTAGGCTACAAGGAACCATAAGAAGCAATCAGCTTCGACGACATCATCAGATTATTGCCTAGACAGTCTTCAGTGACTGATTTTGTATCTTAGGTAAATACGATGCTCTGTAAGCCAATGCCGTGAGGAATTGGTGCCAAATGACGACACATGCTCTTTGATTTAGCTGACACCAGTAGCTGGCTTATACGCTGCTGATAAGGGCTTGTGAATCGTATCTGCTCTCTTTATCCAGAATCAATAATTGCCTGAATGCTGATATATTCTGGGCTGCTGTCTTGATCTTTGGAACAAACCATTCGTTAGTACACAGACTTATCCACATGAGTCAAACTGTGGGTAAGTCAGTTGATTACGTGTGCCGACTCCGTGTGAATAACTCCTTTTTCCCAATAAATCCGCCTCAGAAAAATGTTATCCCAGAAAAATTATCAACAAGCTAATGTGTTGATATTGCTGGATTTTAATATCTTTATTCAACATTTATATACAGCCTGATCAATATGTTTTGTCTTGGGGTAACTGTTTTGATTCCCTGCATTCAGGCCTGTGTTTAATATTTTACGACTAGGGATAAAATCGTGGGGATGAAATTGTTTTCCACATTCATGCAGAAGCCTGATTTCGCTCCCAGTTTGTGTATCTAAAAGTGTGCAGACGCTTAAAGGCCCACAGAGCTACGCATCTCGCGGCAGCCCTTTTTCAACAATCCTGATTAGCCTCTTGGTTTTGCCCGGCAATATCTCAACGGCATGTTCCTGACGCCTCTCCGTTTGTTTTTCCATCGCCCAGTGAATATGAATATCAAGCAATTCGTTTTCCCCTAGGCGCTGTTCCAAAGCTTCAAAGATATCTGCGCTATATGGTGCGTTACCCATAGCAATCGTTAAGTTACGCAACCATTGGATATGACCGATACGCCGGATTGCCGAACCTTCCGTATTTTTCAAAAACTGTTGTTCTGTCCATTGGTACAGCACATGCAGTGGCTGCTGATACAGGCTATCACGACAATGATAGTCAACTTCTTCGGTAAGATCTGAAAAACGGTTAAACGGGCAGACCAGCTGACAATCATCACAACCGTAAATCCGGTTGCCGATGGGCTCTCGTAGCTCCTCAGGAATAATGCCGTCAAACTCAATGGTGAGGTAGGAGATACAACGTCTGGCATCGACAACACCTTCCTCAACAATGGCACCCGTCGGGCAACTGGTTATACAGGCAACGCATTTTCCGCACTGGTTGTCGATAGGTGTATCGACTGGGATGGGAAGGTCAATCAGTAGCTCGCCAAGAAAAAACCAAGAGCCGGCTTCCGGGCTAAGGATTAGCGAGTGTTTCCCTGTCCAGCCTAGGCCGGCTTTTTCTGCCAGAGGGCGTTCAAGAATAGGGGCTGAATCGACAAAAGGGCGGTAGCCGAACTTGCCCACTTCTTGTTCGATCAGCTGACCAAGACGCTTGAGGCGATTACGAATCAGCTTGTGGTAATCCCGTCCTAGTGAGTAGCGGCTGATGTAGGCGGTATCGGGCTTTTTGAGGCTTTGGGCAAACCCGGCCTCAGGAGGTAGGTAGTTCATCCGCACACTGATAACCCGAATTGTACCGGGATGCAGCTCGGCAGGGCGGGCTCGCATCATCCCGTGGCGGGCCATCCAGTCCATTTCACCGTGATAGCCGGCATCAATCCAGCGTTGAAGCTGAGCCTCGTGCTGGTGAAGATCTATATCGCTGATCCCCACTTGCTGGAAGCCGAGTTCCTTGCCCCATTGTTTGATTTTCTGGGTCAGTTCGCTGTAGTCGATGTTCATGCTCTGATTCACAGTGTGGCTGAATTCTAGGGGGCCGAAGTGTAACACAATCATCCCTGCTTTCACTGATAATAGAAAACTCAGCAAGAATGGGAGCAGAAATACTTTTTTGACATTGTACCGGGCGGGAGTTTTGGGCACTATTTATTCATTATGTGGTTTGGTTGCCCTGCCTGCGTTTTTCTTGGCAACCTTGAAGAACGTTAGCGGCTCAGAGGTAAAACAATACCATGGTGACTTCGCAACTACCGACACACTTATACCGTGCAGGACAGGTTCGCCACGGCGAGCAGTTGGCGGCCCGGGCAATGCAGCTTGAGATGTACCAGTTAATGGAAAGAGCCGGGCAGGCGGTATTTTCGCACCTTCGCCAACAATATTCGGAGGCGAGTTCGCTATTAATATGCTGCGGTGGCGGTAATAACGGCGGCGACGGCTATGTGGTGGCGAGGTTAGCCCGGGAGTCGGGGCTGACGGTAACATTGTGGCAGTTAGGGCAGCCCGAGCGATTGTCGGGCGATGCTGCCCGAGCCCGGGATGCATGGCTTGCCAGTGGCGGAAAGATTGTGTCGCCACAGGCCAAGGTGCCGGATTCTGCTGAGGTGATTGTTGATGCCTTGCTGGGAACGGGGCTGAAAGGAAGCGTCCGGGAAGACAGTGCCGAGCTGATTCGGGTTATTAATCAGGCCGGGCTCCCCGTTATTGCGGTCGATGTGCCGTCCGGGCTATGCGCCGACACGGGCAATAACCTTGGCATCGTTGTTCAGGCTCAGTCGACAGTGACCTTTATTGGCCTCAAACAAGGGCTGTGTACCGGCCAGGCATCGAAGTACTGCGGTGAGGTGCATTTTGCCGGGTTGGGAGTCGATGAGGCTTTTTGCCAGCAGGTGCAGCCGTCGGCTTACCGGATCAGCCAGGGGGCGGTGAAGCGGTGTTTGCCTCGCCGTGATCGTATTGCCCACAAGGGCGATCATGGTCGGGTACTCTGTGCCGGTGGTGATCTGGGGATGGCCGGGGCCATTCGACTGGCTGCCGAGGCGTGTGCCAGAAGCGGGGCCGGCTTGACCGCGGTGATCACCCAGCCTGACAATGTGCTGTCAATTGTTACTGCCAGACCTGAGATAATGGTGCAGGGATGGCAAGACAAAGCACATGAAATCAGCCAGCGGCTGGAATGGGCCGATGTTATTGTGATAGGGCCTGGCCTGGGGCAGAGTGACTGGAGCAAGGCACTGCTGTTCCACTTTGATGACACCGAAAAAACAATGATCGTCGATGCCGACGGATTGAACTTATTGGCCCTCTCACCAGACTATAAAAATAATCGTATAATGACGCCGCATCCGGGAGAAGCTGCCCGGCTGCTAAATACCACGGTCGCTGCAGTAGAGGCTGACCGGTTTGCTGCCGCGCAGTCGTTGCAGCAAAAGTTTGGCGGTGTCGTTGTGCTTAAGGGAGCCGGCACCCTGATTTATGACGGTCGGCAGTGCTGGGTATGTACTGCCGGTAACCCTGGAATGGCAACAGGTGGCATGGGTGATGTGCTTTCTGGCATTATCGGGGCGCTGGCTGGGCAGGGACTTTCGTTATCGGAAGCCGCCCGGACCGGGGTCTGGATCCATAGTACTGCCGCTGATCTCTGTGCTCGAGAGGGGGAGCGCGGGGTACTGGCCAGTGATCTGTTTTCTTATATTCGACAATTAGTAAACCCAAGATAAAGATAACAATGCAAACATTTGAAACATTGCTTGCCGATGAACAGGCAACCGTAGACTTAGGCCTTAAATTGGCAACGGCATGTAAGCGCCAGACAACCATTTATCTGTATGGCGACTTGGGTGCAGGCAAGACCACATTTAGCCGGGGCTTTATTCGGGCTCTTGGCCATCAGGGTAACGTGAAGAGCCCGACCTATACCTTGGTGGAACCGTATGAGTTGCCACCCTGGCAGGTGTACCATTTCGACTTATACCGCCTGGCGGATCCGGAAGAGCTAGAATTTATGGGGATCCGTGACTACTTCAGCAATGACGCCATTTGTCTGGTGGAGTGGCCGGATAAAGGTGAAGGCTTGTTGCCGGAGCCGGATCTGGAAATCGAAATGCGCTATGTCGGTGAGCAGCGAAAAGTCTGCGTCACTGCAAGAAATGAATATGGTCTAGAGTTGATCAAGCGTTTGGAGTTGTGTTGATCAGGATGTCTTTACGGGCTTTTTTGTATTTATTGTTTTTGGGGATAGGAATGTTCGGCTCGGTGGCGATGGCCAACGAGCTGAAGGGTATTCGTGTCTGGCCTGCGCCAGATGAAACCCGCGTGGTGCTGGATCTGCAAGATGAGGTGTCGTTTTCCTATTTCACCTTGACCAAGCCTGAGCGCTTGGTGGTTGATCTTAAAAAAACCGCCTTGAAAACCAAGTTGCCGGTGACGGTCAAAAACAGTGCGGTACTGAAGAAAATTCGCACGAGTAGTCCGCCGGAGAAAGGCACCTACCGCTTGGTGTTTGAAACCAAGGTTGGTGTTAACCCAACCATTTTCAAATTAGCGCCAACGCCGGATGGTCATTATAGCCACCGTCTGGTGCTGGATTTGCCGCATCAGAAGAAAGCGGTCAAGGCCAAACCTGCGGCGCCGAAAAAACCGGTGACTGAAAATCAGAAAGCCCTGTTGCCTTATGGCAACGATGACATCATCGTCGCAATTGACGCTGGTCACGGCGGAGAAGATCCTGGCTCTATCGGTCCGACACGTAAGTACGAGAAAAATGTCACTTTGGATATCTCGAAGAAGGTGGCGGCCAAGATCAATGCGACACCTGGAATGAAAGCGGTACTGACCCGTCAGGCCGACTATTTTGTCAACCTCAACAAACGCTCGGAGATAGCCCGTCGTAACAAGGCTCATTTGCTGGTATCCATCCATGCTGACGGCTTTCACAAACCGCAGCCCCGCGGGGCGTCTGTCTGGGTACTCAATACCCGCCGAGCTAATAGTGAGATTGGTCGCTGGCTCGAGCAGCATGAGAAACAATCGGAGCTGCTGGGCGGCGGTGACGTATTATCCGGGGGGAACGATGATCAGTACCTCAGTATGGCCGTATTGGACTTGCAGTTCAGCCACTCCCAGAAAGAGGGATATGATGTAGCGACACGGGTACTGAAAGAGCTGAGCCGGGTGACGACCCTACATAAAAGCAAACCGGAACACGCCAGCCTGGCGGTGCTTAAATCGCCGGACATTCCGTCGCTCTTGGTTGAAACCGGGTTTATTACCAACCCGAAGGAAGAGCGGTTGCTCAACTCTCGCTCGCACCAGACCAAGCTGGCGAATGCCGTCTACAAAGGGGTGCTCGCCTACTTTAATGCCAAGCCGCCGGAAGGCACCTTGTTTGCAGCAAGAAAAGGCGGAGTGAAACACAAAGTCACCTCGGGACAGTCCCTGAGCGTGATTGCCAGCAAGTACGGTACATCGGTTGCCGCCCTGAAAAAGGTCAATAAGCTCAGCAGCAATACCCTGAGAGTTGGCCAGGTGCTGGTTATTCCCGGGAGCACAGTTGTCGCTGCGACGAAGACTGCGTCACCGGCATCTGCAAAGCCTGCCATCCGAACGGCCAGAATAACGACCCATACGGTGAAGCGTGGCGAGTTTCTTGGCAAGATTGCAGCCAATTATGGCGTGACGGTTGCCAGTATCCGTAGCCTGAACAAGTTACGCTCCGATGAGTTGGCAATTGGTCAGAAGCTCAAAATCGATACCAGTAACCGCAAGGCACTTAAGCATACGGTGCAGCGTGGCGAGTTTCTGGGTAAGATTGCTTCCCGTTATGGGATCAGTGTAAATAGTCTCCGTCAGGCGAATAAGCTAAGCTCAGATACATTAGCGGTCGGCCAACAGCTAACCATCCCGAGTAGTTAACCATACCTAGAAGTGAATTATGCCGATTCAGATCTTGCCCGCCCGGCTGGCAAACCAGATTGCTGCAGGTGAAGTTGTTGAACGCCCTGCCTCGGTGGTCAAAGAGCTGGTAGAAAATAGCCTGGATGCCGGTGCCACCCGTATTGATATCGATATCGACAAGGGCGGCAGCCGGACTATCCGTATCCGCGATAACGGCAAAGGGATCCCGAAAGATGAACTTAGCCTGGCGCTCAGCCGCCATGCGACGTCAAAAATCACCTCGCTAGACGATCTTGAAGCCATTGTGAGCCTAGGCTTTCGTGGTGAAGCCCTGGCAAGTATCAGCTCGGTATCGCGATTGACCCTGACCTCCAAGACGGACGAGCAGGAAGAGGCATGGTCGGCCTATGCGGAAGGACGGGATATGGAGGTACAGCTGAAACCGGCAGCCCACCCGGTGGGGACCACGCTGGAAGTGCTGGATCTGTTCTTCAATACCCCGGCCCGGCGCAAGTTTCTGCGAACCGAAAAAACTGAATTCGGCCATATTGACGAATTGCTCAAGCGCATCGCACTTAGTCGGCTGGATGTCACGATCAACTTGCGCCATAACGGCAAAATGATCCGTCAATACCGTGCTGCCCAGACCCAGATACAAAAAGAGCGCCGTCTGGCGGCGGTGTGCGGTTCTAATTTTTTAAATCATGCACTGGCTGTCGAGCTGGAGCATGGTGACCTGAAACTGTCGGGGTGGATCTGCAGCCCGCAGGGAGCCAGGGCCCAGAACGATATTCAGTACTGCTATGTTAATGGCCGGATGATGAAGGACAAGCTCATCAACCATGCTATCCGTCAGGCCTACGAAACCAGTCTTGCCGCTGATCAGTATGCGGCTTATGTGCTGTTTATCGAGGTGGATCCGCATCAGGTGGATGTCAATGTCCATCCGGCGAAACATGAAGTGCGCTTCCATCAGGCCCGTTTGGTGCATGACTTTATCTGTCAGGGCCTGCAAAGTGCTCTGTTGCAAGGTTTGGAGCAAAGCGGGGAAGAGAGCAGCGAAGCGCTATATTCTCCGCCCCAGCGAGCCAGTGCGGCAGCCAATCTGGATGCCGAGCCGCCAGCCCATGGGGTTGCCGAGCCGTCGGCAGTGATGTCGGCAGTGGCACGTACACCTGATTACCCCAACAAGGCCCACTCGAGTGAGTGGTTACCTACCTCCGGCGAAAGGTCAACGGCCAACCGGGGAGCGGAGGCGCAGCCAGGCCATGGCCGCTACCGAGACTCAGGCGCGTCAAAAAGTGCGGGCTCATCGGGTACATCAGGGATGCAAAGAGGCCAGGGGCAGCAGCGCCAGTTTGGAAATGATGCCCCATCAAAACGAGAAGTCAGCGCTTACCAACAGCTAATGCAGACACCGGAACAGGCAGACTATACGCCGCCTTCACCGGTCTCTCCACCGGAGCCATCCGCTCCTTCTTCGCGGGGAAACCCAGTTGAATTCCGGCCAGAGCCAACGACGTATGCACAGGACTCTCGCTCTCCTGCCATGCCGTCGCCAGTTCGCCAAACCGCGATTGATGCGCAAAACGGGGTCGGTCTGGGCAAGGCGTTGTGTTTGACTCAGCAGCGCTACTTATTGCTGAGCCGGGATGACGGGGTATTTGTGCTCTCGCTGGATAACGCACAGCGCCTGCGTAGCAAGGGGCAGCTGCGATTGGCCCAAACGGAAGGGTTGAAACCGCAGCCATTGTTGATCCCGCACTCCGTGCCAGTTGAGCCAGGCATGATAGAATGTGCAGAACAGCATGCTCAGTTGCTCAAGCAACTGGGCATTCATCTAAAAGCCAAGGGCAAAAGCGGGCTGATCATTATGTCGGTCTGTATGCCGCTTAGGCAGCAAAACCTGCAACAGTTAATTCCGGCCCTGTTGGGATATCTGGCTTCGGTAGCCGATGACCCTGAGGCGCAAGGCTGGGATAAGCTGCTGGACTGGTTAGCATCACAGCTCGTGATTCCGACCGAAGGCTTTAGTCTGTCACAGGCAATACAGCTGGTGACGGATCTGGAGCAGCTCTGGGGCGATTCACTAGAACACTATTATCCAAACTTGTTGCGACCGGTGGATGTCGGCGCAGCAATAGAAGCATTTGATTTATGAGCAAGCCACTACCTCAAGCCATTTTTTTAATGGGCCCGACCGCATCGGGAAAAACAGATTTGGCCATTCGATTGCGCCAGCAGTTGCCGGTGGAGTTGATAAGTGTTGATTCAGCCCTTATCTATAAAGAAATGGATATCGGCACAGCCAAGCCAGATGCGCGGGAACTTTCTCTTGCACCCCACCGTCTGATCGATATTCGTGATCCAGCGCAAAGTTATTCAGCTGCAGACTTTCGCGCTGATGCACTGAAAGAAATGGCTGATATAGTTGCAGCAGGGAGAATTCCTCTATTGGTTGGTGGTACTATGTTGTACTACAAGGCATTATTGGAAGGCTTGTCGCCATTGCCGGCAGCGGATCCTGAGATCCGGGCTGAGATTGAGCGAGAAGCCGAAGAGAAAGGCTGGCAGGCATTGCACGAGGAACTGGTGCGGATAGATCCGGTATCGGGAGCCAGGATCCACCCTAATGATCCGCAGCGGCTCTCTCGGGCATTGGAAGTTTTCCGTATTTCGGGTAAAACTTTAACAGAGCTGACGAAAACCCAAGGTGAATCTTTACCATACAAGGTTCACCAATTTGCAATAACACCCAAGGATAGGGCTGTCCTACATCAGAGGATTGAGCAACGTTTTGACAAAATGATCGAAGCAGGTTTTGAACAGGAAGTTCGTGCTTTGTATGAGCGAGGTGATCTGCATCCAGATCTTCCATCGATACGTTGTGTGGGTTACCGACAGATGTGGGAATACTTGGACGGGAAGTGTGATTTGGACGAAGCGGTTTTCCGCGGAATCTGCGCAACCCGTCAATTGGCGAAGCGTCAAATTACCTGGCTTCGGAGCTGGAAAGATTTGACGTGGTTGGATAGCAGTGATGTGGATAAAGCGTTACAAACAGTCACAAACTCAGTTAGATGTGATGTTTGATTAACGTGTATACTCTCACTGTTTTGCGTATTTTTAATTTTGTTCGTTGCTAAATACAACTACAAACAAATAAGGAAAAGAAATAATGGCTAAGGGGCAATCTTTGCAAGACCCGTTTTTGAATGCGCTGCGTCGTGAAAGAATACCGGTCTCTATCTACCTGGTGAACGGCATCAAACTTCAGGGCCAGATTGAATCATTCGATCAGTTCGTGATCCTTCTTAAAAACACTGTTAACCAGATGGTGTACAAGCATGCGATCTCTACTGTGGTTCCGGCTCGTCCAGTGAACCACCATCATGCAGGCGACCGTCCGGCTCCTGCTGAGCGTTCTCAAGAAAAAACAGAAGAATAAGACTATTCTTCGATAAGGAGTTGATTGCTTGTTTGACCGTTATGAAGCCGGTGAGCAGGCTATTCTTGTTCATATCAACTTCACGCAAGAAGGGGAATGGGAAGACCTAAGTGAATGCGAAATGCTGGTCTCCTCTGCGGGAGTTAATACGCTACGTGTCGTCACAGGTAGTCGTAAAACTCCCCACCCTAAGTATTACGTGGGAGAAGGTAAAGCACAGGAAATTGCCGAAGCGGTTCGGGCTGAAGAAGCCGAGATCGTGATATTCAACCACTCCCTCTCTCCAGCGCAAGAGCGTAATTTGGAGCAGATTTGTAAATGCAGAGTATTAGACCGTACTGGTCTGATCCTGGATATTTTTGCCCAGCGTGCACGTACCCATGAGGGGAAACTGCAGGTTGAGCTTGCTCAGTTGCGTCATATCTCCACTCGACTGATCCGCGGTTGGACCCACCTTGAACGACAGAAGGGTGGTATCGGTTTGCGTGGTCCGGGTGAAACCCAGCTGGAAACGGATCGCCGTTTACTACGAGACCGTATCAAAACTATTTTACGTAGATTGGAAAAGGTATCGAAACAGCGCGATCAGGGGCGTAGAGCCAGAAATCGGGCTGAAATACCGACTATCTCGCTAGTGGGCTATACCAATGCGGGAAAATCAACGTTGTTTAACCGGGTTACAGATGCCGGGGTTTATGCTGCCGATCAGCTGTTTGCGACCCTGGATCCAACCTTGCGCAAGATAGACGTGGCCGATGTCGGGACATCGATTCTGGCTGATACGGTTGGGTTTATCCGTCACTTGCCTCATGACCTGGTGGCTGCATTTAAGGCAACACTGAAAGAAACCCAGGATGCAAGCTTGCTATTGCATGTGGTGGATGCCAGCGACGAGCGTTTCCGCGAAAACATTGATGCAGTAAATAACGTGCTCGATGAAATCGATGCCGGCGAAGTCCCTGTCCTGATTGTGATGAATAAGATCGACAATCTGGAAGGTGCCGAACCGCGTATCGAGCGAGACGAAGACGGGATCCCCCGTCGTGTTTGGGTCTCGGCGATTGAAGGGCAAGGCATTGACCTGTTGTTCGAGGCGCTGACTGAACGTTTGTCTGGCACCATGGTGAAACATACCTTGTGTTTGCCGCCACATCTGATTGGCCGCTATCGCAGTAAGTTTTACCAGTTGGGATGTATTTTGCACGAAGAATATGAGTCTGATGGTAGCCTGACGATTGATATTCGATTACCGCTGGCAGAGTGGTCTCGGTTACAAAAAAGAGAAAGTACTTCGTTAGATGACTTTATCGTTGCTTAATGGACTGCTAGAGTAAAAGAAAAACTGTCGTCATATCATATTGATGGAGTTCTATAATGGCGTGGAATGAGCCTGGTAACAACGGCGGCCGTGATAAAGACCCTTGGGGGAACAATAATCGCGGCGGTCGTGATCAAGGTCCACCGGATCTCGATGAGGTTTTCTCAAAACTAAGTCGTAAGTTCGGTGGCATTTTGGGGAATAAGAAAGGACCTTCGGCTGGTGGCAGTGCTGCCGGTCTTGGGGCAATTGCGGTATTAGCGACTGCGGTATGGGGATTCTCTGGTTTCTATACCATTGGTGAAGCAGAACGAGGCGTAGTGCTACGTTTCGGTAAGTTTTACGAGATGGTGGATCCGGGTCTGAACTGGAAGCCGACGTTTATCGACGAAGTTAAACCTGTCAACGTTCAGGCGATTCGTTCTCTGCGTAGCTCCGGTCTCATGCTGACCAAAGACGAAAACGTACTGAAAGTAGAAATGGATGTTCAGTACCGTGTATCTGATGCCAACAAGTACCTGTTTAGCGTAACCAATGCCGATGACAGTCTGCGTCAGGCGACTGATTCTGCACTGCGTGCGGTAATTGGTGACTCGACGATGGATGAAGCATTGACGACAGGTCGTCAGACAATTCGTGCCAATACCCAGGAAGCGATCGACAAAATTATCCAGACCTATGATATGGGTATTCTGGTTGTCGATGTGAACTTCCAGTCAGCGCGTCCGCCGGAAGCGGTGAAAGATGCGTTTGATGATGCGATTGCAGCGCGAGAAGATGAAGAGCGTTTCGTTCGTGAAGCCGAGGCCTACAGCAATGATATCTTGCCGAAAGCCACAGGTCGTGCGGAGCGTCTGAAGAAAGAAGCTGAAGGTTATTCTGAGAAGGCAATCAACGGTGCACTCGGTGAAGTGGCCCAGTTTGAGAAGCTACTCCCGGAGTACCAGGCTGCTCAGGAAGTTACTCGTAACCGTCTGTATCTGGAGACGATGGAGCGCGTATACGGCAATACCAGCAAGGTCATGGTGGATTCCAACTCCAGCGGCAACTTGCTCTACCTGCCGTTAGACAAGCTAATCAACCCGTCTGCGCAGGGCAGCACGCCTAAGAGCAACACATCAAGTGGTTCTTACGGTATTGAGCTTGAGAAAGTTGAAACAACAGCACCTGTATCTACCGCTCCGCGTGGCGATACTGGCCGTCAAGGGAGATATTAATTATGCGTAAGTTAATGATCCCAGTGATTGTCATCTTTATTGCTGCGTTGCTGATGTCGATGTTTATCGTACAGGAAGGCGAGCGCGGTATTGTGGTTCGGTTCGGCCGGATCCTGAAAGACAACAATACTGAAATTGCGCGCATTTACGAGCCGGGTCTGCACTTCAAGGTGCCGGTATTCGACCGCGTCCGTATGCTTGATGCCCGTATTCAGACTATGGATGATCAGGCTGACCGTTTCGTAACGTCAGAGAAAAAAGACGTGATCATCGATACCTATGTGAAATGGCGTATCGAAGATTTTGGTCAGTACTACCTGACAACCGGTGGTGGTGATGCATCAACTGCTGAAGCGCTATTGAAGCGTAAAGTGGTGGATAGCCTGCGTGCTGAAATCGGTTCGCGTGAGATCAAGCAGATTGTGTCTGGTCCGGATCGCGGTACTCAAACGGATAGCGCCGAGCAGAATGGCGACGAAGTGGCTCCTGCGACTGAGATTGTGGCCGAAGTTGCACCTCGTAAAGAGGTGGAAGGTCAGCGCGATCAGATCATGGCCAACGTATTGGCCGACATCAAAGTCAGTGCGATGAAAGACTTGGGTGTTGAGGTGGTTGACTTCCGTATGAAGAAAATCAATCTGCCGGATGAGATCAGTGAGTCAATCTAC
Source organism: Photobacterium sp. OFAV2-7 (assembly GCF_022347985.1). GTDB lineage: Bacteria > Pseudomonadota > Gammaproteobacteria > Enterobacterales > Vibrionaceae > Photobacterium. The sequence continues at coordinate 10,260 of NZ_JAKRFQ010000001.1, read as the reverse complement.
CGTCGTATGCGTGCAGAGCGTGAGTCAGTAGCACGTAAGCACCGTTCGCAAGGTCGTGAGAAGGCAGAGGTAATTCGCGCCCAGTCTGAACTGGAAGTGGCGAAAATCCTGGCTGATGCAGATCGTGAAGCCCGTGTTGTTCGCGGCTCGGCCGATGCAAGAACGGCAGAGATTTATTCTGAAGCGTTTAACAAGGATCCGGAGTTCTATAACTTCCTGCGTTCTTTGAAGGCCTACGAAAACAGCTTCAACTCGAAGAACGATATCCTGGTGGTTGATCCAAGTACTGACTTCTTCAAGTACATGAAAGAATCTAGCGGCACTAACTAAGCCGGTATAGATAAGCAGAAAGACAAGGCCTCGGCCTTGTCTTTTTTTTTGCCGTTATATCATAATCAGCGGCTCCCCGTTGGAGCAGTCTGCAACGTTAAGGTAGTGAGTATGAGTAAAGCAATTTGGTTGGCTTTGGGGTTAGTGTTGGTTTTTGAAGGACTTGGACCGTTATTGGCACCAAGAGGGTGGCGAGAGATGGTAAGTCAGTTGAGCCAGCAAAATGACAATACCCTGCGCCGGATCGGCGGCTGCCTGGTTGTTGCCGGCAGTGTGATTGCCTACATGATGTACACTAGTATGTAAATTGGTCTAGCATGCAACCGTGACAGTCTTCTTGCAGAAATACGCTTTATGGTTAAAAAATGACTGCAAGGCGCTCTTTAAGGTGCTAGAATCCCTTTTTAACTACTGATAGACGAAGAAAGATGGCAAATAATGTAGTCGTTCTTGGCACCCAATGGGGTGACGAAGGTAAGGGTAAGATCGTTGATCTTTTGACCGAAGATGCAAAGTATGTAGTACGCTACCAAGGTGGCCACAATGCAGGTCACACTCTTGTCATTGACGGTGAAAAAACTGTCCTTCACCTGATCCCATCAGGTATCCTGCGTGACAACGTTAAATGTATCATCGGTAACGGTGTTGTACTTTCTCCAGATGCTCTGATGAAAGAAATGGGCCCGCTAGAAGAGCGTGGTATTCCTGTTCGTGAACGTCTGTTCCTGTCAGAAGCTTGTCCGCTAATCCTTCCATACCACATCGCACTAGACCAGGCTCGTGAAATCGCTCGCGGTAAAAAAGCGATTGGTACAACAGGTCGTGGTATCGGTCCTGCTTACGAAGATAAAGTTGCTCGTCGCGGCCTACGTGTTGGCGATCTGTTCGACAAAGAAGCGTTTGCCGAGAAGCTTAAAGAAGTTATGGCTTACCACAACTTCCAGCTTGAGCATTACTACAATGCCGAGCCAGTAAGCTACGAAGAAGTGCTGGAAACTATCATGGGTCAGGCTGACGTACTGACTGCGATGGTTATCGATGTGACTAAAGAGCTTGACGATGCGCGTCTGCGTGGCGACAAGATCATGTTCGAAGGTGCACAAGGTACGCTGCTGGACATCGACCACGGTACTTACCCGTATGTAACCTCTTCTAACACAACTGCTGGTGGTGTTGCTGCAGGTTCTGGTTTTGGTCCTCGTCACCTGGGTTACATCCTGGGTATCGCGAAAGCATACTGCACACGTGTTGGTGCAGGTCCATTCCCGACTGAGCTATACGACGGTCAAGACAAGCAAGACCCAGTTGGTAAGCACCTAGGTGAAGTCGGTAACGAGTTTGGCGCAACGACAGGTCGTCTACGTCGTACTGGTTGGTTTGATGCGGTGGCTATGCGCCGTGCCATTCAGATCAACTCAATTTCAGGTTTCTGCCTAACTAAGCTAGACGTACTGGATGGCCTGAAAGAAATCAAAATCTGTACTGGCTACAAGACTAAAGCCGGCGAGCTCTTGGAAGTGTCTCCAATGGCGGCTGACGCTTACGAAGATCTAGAGCTAATCTACGAAACGATGCCTGGTTGGTCTGAAAACACATTTGGTGCTAAGTCACTGGATGCGCTTCCACAGGCGGCTCTTGATTACATCGCGCGTATCGAAGAGCTAACAGGTGTGCCAATCGATATTATCTCGACTGGTCCGGACCGTAACGAGACTATCATCAAGGTTCACCCATACGGTGAATAATCATCGCTTCTGATGATTGGATGGATAAAGACCAACCCCGAGGGGTTGGTTTTTTTATGCCTGAGGATTGGGGGAGCGGCGATACTCGTCTACTATGGATCTTGCTCCCATTATTAGCTGCTACCGGTTGCGTCAATTTTCCTACTGTGTAAAGAATTCAAGCGGCAAAAAATTGCCGTTTTTCTGATAAAGAGGTTAAAGTCTGACTGACTCTTGCCGATAAGGTATCTACGGTTCAACAGAGACTAGTAAATGAAACTGCAAGCCCTGCTTCTTTCCACATTGCTGACAGCGACACCCGCCTATGCATTAGAAGATGTAGGTGAGGCAGTGCCTGTGTATACCGAGTCAGACCTGATCCGTATGTTTGACTCCAACAGCCACCTTCAGCAGGTAAAAGCCGATGATTGTCAGCTGCTTCAGGATATTGAAGCCCGTGCAGTCCGGGTTGAATCTCCGGCTTACCAGTTCTTATATGGTGACATGCTGGCATGGGGGGTTTGCGTTGATCGTGATGTCGAGACGGGCATCTATTACATGCAGTCTGCAGCTCATCAGGGATCACCGGCAGCACTGGAGCAGTTGGGTCGCTACTATGCGACGGGAACGCTGGTTCAGCAAGATCGGGAGCGAGCGATTCCTTACTTGCGTGAAGCGGCATCCATGGGCAATGTCGATGCCCGCATCCAGTTGGCCGAGCTGCTGCTCAGCAATTACGGCAGCCCGCTGGATTTCGAGGATGCCTATCGCTGGCTCTATAACACGGTGACGGCTAGCCGCAAGACTCACAGTAAAATCACAAGTTTACGCCGTAGCCTGGAAAACCGCATGCCGGGCAATGTGATTGCCCGGGCGAAGCGTCGCGATACCTTCTGGTAGAATAGCGTTATCATGACGAACATATGAAAGAGAGGCCCTTGGGCCTCTCTTTTAGTATCCGCTCTTGTTCTGGCTTACTTTACAGCACTTTATGAGGACCGAAGCACTCGTAGTGAATACGATCTTCGCTGATCCCCATGTTGATCAACTGCTTACCGATATGCTGCATAAAGCCGACCGGTCCGCAGAAATAGTAATGCATCCCCGGTGTCGCCAGGCTGTCTTTAAGGCGTCCCAGATCCATCAGGCCCTGGTGCTGGTAGTCTTCTGTTGGACGGTCAGACGTAAGTGGTTCGCGATACCAGGTGTTGACAGAAATATGCTCGTGCTGGTCGGCGATGGTACGCACCTGCTCTTTGAAGGCATGCTGAGCACCGTTTTCGGCCGCGTGCAGCCAATGTACCTCGGCCTGATGGCCGGTGAGGGTTTCTAACATTGACAGGGTGGGTGTCAGGCCGACACCGGCTGAAATCAGGGCGACAGGCGTTGTCGGATCAACTTCCAGGAAAAAGTCTCCGGTGGGAGCGGCAAGTGCAACTTTGTCGCCGACTGAAAGGGTATCGTGCAGGTAGCCAGAGACCTTGCCGCCGTCTTCGCGCTTGACGGAGATACGGTAGCTGTCTTGGCGTGGTGCACTCGACAGGCTGTACTGGCGGATCTCCTGGTACTCGAAGTCGTCAGGCTTGAGGTAAATCCCCAGATATTGTCCCGGTTTGAAGGGAGCAACAGGGCCGCCATCGACCGGCTTGAAGGTGAAGCTGGTGATCACATCGCTTTCTTGGCGTTTGTCGACTACCTCAAATTGACGGGTACCGCGCCAGCCCCCGTTTTTGCTCTCGTTCTCCTGATAGATTTCTTCTTCTCGCTTGATGAAGACATCTGCCAGCACGCCGTAAGCTTCGCCCCAGGCATCCAACACTTCTTGTCCCGGCGAGAATAGCTCGTCGATGGTTGCTAGCAGATGGCCGCCGACAATGGCGTATTGCTCGGCAGTGATCATAAAGCTGGTGTGTTTGTGGGCAATTTTCTCGACGGCCGGCAGCAAAGCAGCCAGATTGTCGATGTTGTTCGCATAACCGCAAATGGCGTTGAACAAGGCTTCGCGCTGATCGCCGTTTCGCTGGTTGCTCATGTTGAAAATATCTTTCAGCTCAGGGTTATGGCTGAACATTCGCTGGTAGAAATGGGCCGTGAGCGACGGACCGGTTTGGGCAAGCAACGGAGCAGTTGCTTTCACTGTATCGATGGTTTTTTGACTTATCATGACTTATTTTACTTTCTCACATTAAAGTTATATTTATAATGCATCTTATAAGTTGTATCTGATCTGTATCTTTTAGTCAATAACCAGACTAAAATGGCGGCAGGAGGAGTTATTGTGCAGTTAACAAGTTTTACCGATTACGGCCTGCGGGCCCTGATATACTTGGCAACGTTACCGGAAGGTGAGCTGGCCAGTATCTCTAAAGTAACCGAAATATATAGCGTGTCACGCAACCATATGGTCAAAATCATCAATAGGTTGGGCCAACTGGGCTATGTCGAAACCGTTCGGGGCAAGAATGGCGGTATTCGCCTGGGTATGCCTGCGGACAAGATAGTTCTTGGCGATGTGGTGCGTGCGATTGAACCGTTGCAGATCGTCAATTGTAGTGAAGACTTTTGCCACATTACACCGGCATGTCGCCTGAAAGGGATCCTCGATTCCGCGAGACTGGCATTTTTGGCCGAGCTTGACAGACATACGCTGGCAAGCCTGATTTCGGATAACCCGCCACTGCGTGTATTGTTGGATCGCCCTGTCGCATAATCGTACAGCCAATCAATAACTTCTAAATTTTTTCAGTGGAGCAAAGAAATTGAACTTTGCTCCCGTCTGTTCACCTATGGCCCGGATATACTATGGTTATATCTTCGCCAATATGGATCTGCTTATGTCCAAAGGTACTACCGATTTACCGGTCGACCCTTTTCGCGATCGCGAAGCATCAAATTATGAAAACCCAATCCCAAGCCGTGAGATGCTCCTTGAAGTGATCCGCGGCTTTACTGCTCCTGTTAGCCGTGACCAGCTGTTTGCTGAGTTAAAGCTGGAAGGGGATGATCAGTATGAAGGCCTGCGTCGCCGTTTACGGGCGATGGAGCGTGACGGCCAGCTTATTTTTACCCGCCGTCAGTGTTATGCCCTGCCAGAGCGCCTTGATCTGATCAAAGGCCACGTTATTGGCCATCGTGACGGCTTCGGCTTTTTGCGCCCTGAAGGCACCAATGCCAAAGAAGAAGATCTGCTGCTACCGCATCACCAGATGCGCGGGGTGATCCACGGTGATTATATTCTTGCCCAGGTGGCAGGTACTGATAAGCGCGGTCGCCGCGAAGGCCGTGTAGTTCGTGTACTTCAGGAGTACTCCGGTCAGATCGTCGGTCGTTTCTTTATCGAAGACGGCATGGGCTATGTGGTGCCGGATGACTCCCGGATCTCCCAGGATATTGTGATCCCGAATGAGCACCGGATGGGTGCCCGCATGGGGAATGTCGTGGTGGTCGAGATCAACCAGCGGGCAACCCGTCAGTACAATGCTGTCGGTAAGGTCGTGGAAGTGCTGGGTGAGAACATGGCGCCGGGGATGGAGATTGAGATCGCCCTGCGTACCCACGATATTCCTAATGAGTGGCCGGGTGAAGTTGAAAAACAGATCCAGGGGCTATCGGAAGAAGTACCTGAAGAGGCCAAAAAAGGCCGGGTTGATCTGCGTGATCTGCCGTTGGTGACGATTGATGGCGAAGATGCTCGTGACTTTGATGATGCCGTTTACTGTGAGCGCAAGAAGTCTGGCGGTTGGCGTCTGTGGGTCGCAATTGCCGATGTCAGCCACTATGTTCGCCAGGGCTCGGCACTGGACAACGAGGCGGTCAAGCGCGGCAATTCGGTGTATTTCCCGTCCCAGGTGATCCCGATGTTGCCGGAAGTGCTGTCGAACGGCCTGTGTTCGTTGAACCCGCAGGTTGACCGTCTGTGTATGGTCTGCGAAATGACTATTTCGGCCAGTGGTAAGCTGTCAGGGTACAAGCATTATGAAGCGGTGATGAACTCCCACGCTCGTCTGACCTATACCAAGGTGAGTCATATGCTTGAGGGGGACGAGGAGCTGCGTGAGCGCTATGCACCGTTGGTTCCGCACCTTGAAGAGCTGTACAGCATGTACAAAGTGCTGAAGACCGAGCGCGAATCGCGCGGCGCGATTGAATTTGAAACGGTGGAAACCAAGTTCATTTTCAATGCGGATCGCAAGATTGACCGCATTGTACCGGCAGAGCGTAATGATGCGCACAAGATCATCGAAGAGTGTATGATCCTGGCTAACATCGCCTCGGCCCGTTTTGTCGAGAAAGCCAAAGAGCCGGCTCTGTACCGGGTGCATGATGCGCCGGGCGAGGAGCGCCTGATGGGGTTCCGTGATTTCCTCGGCGAGCTGAGCCTGAACCTGTCGGGAGGGCTGGAACCGTCGCCACGTGACTATGCCGAGCTGGCTTCGCTGATCCAGAATCGTCCGGACAAGGAGCTTATCCAGACCATGCTGTTGCGCTCGATGAAGCAGGCGGTATATCAGGCTGATAACATCGGCCACTTTGGTCTGGCCCTGAAGCAGTACGCACACTTTACCTCGCCAATCCGCCGTTATCCGGACCTTACCTTGCACCGTGCAATCAAATACCTGATTGCGAAGCAGGAAGGCAAGAATACCGATCGCTGGACACCGACTGGCGGCTACCATTATTCGTTTGATGATATGGACGTGCTGGGCGAGCAGTGCTCGATGACCGAGCGCCGGGCCGATGACGCAACCCGCGATGTGGCTGACTGGCTGAAGTGTGAATACATGCAGGATCATGTCGGCGACGAGTTTGACGGTGTGATAGCGAACGTGACGGGCTTCGGTTTCTTTGTTCGCCTCAATGAGCTGAACATTGACGGTTTGGTGCACATCTCCAACCTGGCCAATGACTACTACCAGTATGATGCGATCGGCCAGCGTCTGATTGGCGACAGTTCCGGCCAGGTCTACCGCCTGGGTGATACGGTGAAAGTGAAGGTTGCCTCGATTAATCTCAATGACCGTCAGATAGATTTCGACATTGTTGGCAGTACCCGCAAACAGCGTGGCGCCGGTAAAACGGCCAAGAACCGCGAGAAACAACAGCGGATGCGTAAGGCTGAAGGGCTGCAGCGCCAGAGCATGAAAGTCTACCGGGTGGAAGACGGCGAGGCGCAGCAGGAGCATCGTAGCAAGTCGAAAAAAGAGCGTAGCTCGATACGGCAGAAATTGAAGGCAGGCGCTATTCCGCGCTTCGAGGACGATAAGGCCCCTAAAGGTAAGGCGAAGGCTGACGATAAGAAGAAAGCCAAGAAGAAGTCGACCAAGAAACGCAAACAACGTGCAGGCAAGAAAGAACGCGCAGCGAAGAAGAAATAAGTAATGAGTAATCAAATAATTTTCGGCATCCATGCCGTGAAAGCCGTATTGGCTTCCGATCCGTCACGCTTTATCGAAGTGTTTGTGATGAAGGGGCGTCAGGACGATCGTCTGATGCCTGTGCTGAACGAACTGCAGATGCTGGGTATTACTATGCAGCAGGCGGGTCGTAAGGCGATGGATGACAAAGTCAAAGGTGCCTCCCATCAGGGCATCATTGCGCGCGTCAAACCGGGCAAACAGTACAACGAGAATGATCTCGACGATCTGCTGGCAGGCAAAGAGAACCCGTTGCTGTTGGTGCTGGACGGCGTGACCGACCCGCACAACCTGGGTGCCTGCCTGCGAAATGCAGACGCGGCTGGCGCCGTGGCAGTGATTGTGCCAAAAGATCGCTCGGCTCAGTTGAACGCAACAGCCAGCAAGGTAGCCTGCGGGGCGGCAGAAGTGGTGCCATTGGTACGGGTTACGAATCTGGCTCGCTCGCTGCGTGCACTGCAGGAGAAAGGTGTCTGGGTTGTCGGTACTGCCGGGGAAGCGACGCACGATATCTACCACAGCAAGCTGACAGGCCCGCTGGCGATTGTCATGGGCGCCGAGGGCGAGGGTATGCGCCGTCTGACCCGCGAGACTTGTGACGACCTGATAAAAATTCCGATGGCGGGTTCGGTGTCGAGCCTGAATGTCTCGGTGGCTACTGGTATCTGCCTGTTTGAAGCGGTTCGCCAGCGCCAGGACGGCTAGTCGTAGCAGCTAACGCGTAGCAACGCCTCGGACAAGATAGAGCAGAAGCGGATTATTGATAACGCTTCTGCTTTTTTTATTCCCGCCAAACCATAAAATTAGCTTGCTTAGATTGTCCATTCTCTGTACTATTCTGCCTCCAAATTCTCGGTTCTTTTTTTAGTTCCTTGCTTCTCCTGGATGACCGAGCCAAATAGAGAAGCTGATTAATCCGTAAGGAGCAACCAATGCGTCATTACGAAATCGTATTCATGGTGCACCCTGATCAGAGCGAGCAGGTTGCTGGCATGATCGAGCGTTACACTGCTGCTATCAAAGATTCTGGCGGTCAGATCCACCGTCTAGAAGATTGGGGTCGTCGTCAGATGGCTTACCCAATCAACAAACTGCACAAAGCACACTACGTTCTAATGAACGTTGAAGCTGAGCAGTCTGTTATTGACGAGCTGGAATCAACTTTCCGTTTCAACGATGCAGTGATCCGTAACATGATCATGCGTACTAAAGGCGCTATCACTGAGCCATCTCCAATGATGAAGGCTAAAGAAGAGCGTGCCCCACGTCGTGAAGAGCGTGCAGAGCAGCCAGCTCCAGCACAGTCTGAAGGCGAAGCAGCAGCTGAGTAATTTGTAAATGACCAATCGTCTGGAGTTATCTGGCGTTATCGCCAAAGACCCCAAACGAAGCAAGTCCCTGGCGGGAATTCCTCATTGTCACTTTGTGCTTGAGCATCGTTCCTACCAGCGGGAAGCTGATTTACCCCGTCAAGTGTACTGTTACATTAACGTGGTCGTCAGCGGGCAAGGTCAGCAAATACTCACTCAAGATTTAGCTGTCGGCAGTCACATTAAGGTAGGGGGCTTTGTCTCTTATCAAACCGGCCGGAATGGCATTGGTAAATTAGTGTTACATGCCGATCACATTGAAAAAATTTAGTTCAGGAGATAAGCCCATGGCACGTTTCTTCCGTCGTCGTAAATTCTGCCGTTTCACTGCAGAAGGCGTACAAGAGATTGACTACAAAGACGTAGCAACTCTAAAAAACTACATCACTGAAGCTGGTAAAATCGTACCAAGCCGTATTACTGGTACTCGCGCTAAATACCAGCGTCAGCTAGCTCGCGCTATCAAGCGTTCTCGTTACCTAGCACTTCTACCATACACTGACAAGCATCAGTAATCGGTAGCGGTTTAATTAAGTTTAAGAGGACAAGATAATGCAAGTTATTCTACTTGATAAAATCGGTAACCTAGGTGGCCTTGGCGATCAGGTTAACGTTAAAGCGGGTTTTGCTCGTAACTTCCTTATCCCACAGGGTAAAGCTGTTATGGCAACTAAAGCTAACGTTGAAATGTTTGAAGCTCGTCGTGCTGAGCTAGAAGCAAAAGTTGCTGAGCAACTATCTGCTGCTGAAGCACGTGCTGAAAAACTAAACGCTCTAGAAGCTGTAGAAATCGCTTCTAAAGCGGGTGACGAAGGTAAACTATTCGGCTCTATCGGTACTCGTGACATCGCTGATGCTGTAACTGCAGCTGGCGTTGAAGTAGTGAAGAGCGAAGTTCGTCTACCTGAAGGCGCACTACGTACTACTGGCGAATTCGAGATCAGCATCCAGCTGCACTCTGATGTATTCGCAACTATCAACCTAAACGTTGTTGCTGCAGAGTAATAGCTTTTAGTGTTGTTAGAAAAAACCAGCCTCCGGGCTGGTTTTTTTGTATCTGGAGTCTGACAAAATGCAGTGTTACCGGCAGGATGGCATTGCTAGATCTTGAACAGCAGGTTGATTGTCATCGTTGAGTCTCGTTTCTCCAGCCCGTCCGGTACCCAACTGTTGATCTTCTGGGTGTTGCTGAACTTGATGGCGATGTGGTCTGTGATAGAGCTGGTTAGGTCAATCTCGGTTTCCAGGGTGCTGTTACTGTTACCGGCCACACCGGTAAAGCGGGCATTGAACTCGACGGTCTTCGACGGTTTCCAGGTAAATTTGGTACTTCCCCGCAGGATCAGCTCATCGACTGTTTCCGGCACGATGATGTCATCATCGTCAATCTCATCAATATTCGGTTCCTGGTGGCGATAGCCC